>JAZPXS010000169.1:0-4770 GCA_045543775.1 Clostridia bacterium | reverse complement strand
GCCTCCGACTTCACGAAAACTATGTCGGATTTTCGTGCAAAACCCGTGCACATCCATATATGTGTGTATTAACCGCATAATAGTTTACCATAACTCAGATGGAAAATCAAGAGTTTTTTTGAAAAATTTTGTTTTTTCCCGATCAGTTTGCCTCCGCTTCTATTTTCTTCTGGAGTCTGTGACCGGTGCTTATTACAAACTGCATAACAATGATAATTCCGACCATAAGAAATGCACAGAATGCAAAACCGGGATTGTAGCTTCCGAATCTGTCAAAAATCAGATTAATCATAGGAGCACCCACCGCATAGCCTGCAGTGTTGACTGATACAAACAAACCGAGAATTTTGTTGAAGGATTTCTGACCGAAAAGGTCTCCGGCATAAATGGGAAGAATAATAGTTTCAAGCGGAAGTGCCAAAGATGAGAATATACCATAGATAAATGCAAATATCCTGCCGACAAACGAATCAGCGATAAGCATAAGTAGTATCATTACAATTACTGCGGTTACGGAGCAGATATTTATTGTAGTGCGAAGACCGAATCTGTCGTATATCACACCGACGAGGAACTTGAAGCCTGCAAGTGCAAGTGAATGAATGCTTAGAACTTTTCCCACAAACACAGGGTCAAGTCCGGTATCCTTCATATGTGCTGCGGCTACTCCGTTTGCAGACTGGAGAACAAGCCCGGTTAAGAAAATGCAGATAAGTGCACAGTAGAAGTAAGGCATTTTTTTTGCCTCTTCATAGGATATACCTACCCACTCACGGCCTCGGGATTTCTTCTTGCCAACCTCCATTGTTGTTTTGTCATCCTTGGAGGGACTGTTTTTGAAAAAAATCATAACCACCGCAAAAACAACCAGAAGAATAAGTGCAACCAGACGGTATGCATTGCGATATCCGAAAGCACCGGACTCAATTATCGGGGTTATTATCTGAATGGCTATGGCTCCGCCAAGACCGTTGGAGGCAAGGATGATACCCATAATGGTTCCCTTCTGTTCCTTGCACCACCTGTTGACAATGGCACCGACCATAGTTGTAGTAGTCCAGGAAAGTCCCATACCGAGAAGAATACCGCCTATGTAAAAAGCAAAAACATTTGTTGCGAAAGAATAAATAAGCTGTGATGCTATAAGGCAAATAAAGCCGGCACCTATAAGCTTTTTTGCTCCGAAGCGGTTTATCAGAACACCAAAAAACACATTCACAACAGCCGTGGTAATAAATCTCATACTGTCATTGATGGAAAAAATTCCTCTGTCAATGCCCAGTGCAGCTGTCACCGGAGCGATAAACAGACTCTTGGTAGAACTGCAAAAGCCAAGGCAAATCATTACCATCAAAAATGACGTTGCCACTATAATCCACTTGTATTCCAATTTTCCTTTCATTGCTTCAAACATCTCCTCATACTTTTTGCACAACTGTATTAGATTATATCAGTTGTGCAACTGATGTCAATGGAATTTATGCAACAATATGGAAAAATTGAAACTCTTAATTATACTGATAAAAAGGAATTTGGTGTGTTAAAATTCATTATTTTTATCATACCGGTATTTCGACGGAGAAATGCCGGTTACCTTCTTAAATTCCACGGAGAAGTGCTTGTAATCCTCATAACCGCACATAGAGGCTATTTCCTTTAAAGTATGATATCCTGAGATAATAAGAGATGCGGCTCTTTTTATCCTGTAATTAATCACATATTGTTTTGGCGAAACGCCAAACTCATCCTTGAACAGTCTGCGGAAGTGGGTTTCGCTTATATAGGACTTTTCCGCCGCCTTGCTGAGTTTGAAATCCCTGTCAAGACAGTTATTTTCTATATATTCCACAGAACCAGCAATTTTCAGCTTGTGTATATCGGTTTTCCTGTTGTCTGCATAGAGCTCGGCAAATATGAGGTTTACCACAGAGGCTGTTTCGTGCATATAGGAAACAGTTTTGCTGTTCCATCTCCTTAGTGCCTCCTCAAAAAGCCTTTGATATTTTTTATAATCCGAAGGGACAAATTTTTCTATATCCTTTGTACTGTAATTAAAGGTTTTGAAGTGTATTGCTATCATTCTGTCACCTCCGGATGTTCTTTTGTAATCCAGATTAGCCGGAAAAAATCCTATGGTGTTATCACCGAATTCAATCCTTTTCCCGTTGTACTCCACAACACTGCTTGCTTCATAACGAAGCGATATTGCTTCGAAATTTCTGCCATAGTTATCCGTCCTGATGCTTCCCCTGTTAATATAAAGTACATCCAAAATCTGAAACGATATATTCTCTTGTTCAAAAAACACGACATTCACCCTCTTTTTGCAATAATTATATTTGAATATGGTCGAAAAGTCAACCTTTTTGACCGTATTTTAAGTTTAAACGCCATCCCCCGTATGCTAAACTGATTTTGTAAATATCTACTTATTATATTGTGCCGAAAACTTATTATGGAGGAACAGAAAATGAAAACTATTATTTCAAAGCTCGTATCAGTCTCCTTGTGTTTTGCAATTCTTCTTTCTTTATGTTTGCCCATGTCTGCAGTGGCAGCAGAACCCATTACAGATGCACAGAGGGCTCAGTATCAGGAAATCATAAAAGAAGTTGCATACTCATATTTCAGACAGGGAACCCAGATTCAGTATGACCAGACCGCAAAACCTCCCAGAAGAAACCTGATGGTCTCCCCCGAGGATGCTACAAGTCAAAGGACTATTTACCTTGACTGCAGTTCCTATGTGGACAGCGTTTACTATGAAGCATTTGGTATACATCTTATCCGCGGCGAAGCAGGTACATGGTCTATCAAAACCGCCAATATGCTCAATGCCGCAAGGGACTATCCCACAAGAAGGGAAAATGAAGGCTACTGGACACAGGAAGATGACTTTGCAGGAAAGACAACCGACGAAATTCAGCAGTTGTTAGATGAAGTATATGCCAATCTTCAGGCGGGAGACGTAATAGTATACGAAAAAGCTGCCGGCGGCGGACATACCGTTATGTACATAGGTGACGGACTTGTTCTCCACTGCACAGGCTCCACTGGCACATCCAGTCCCAATCCCCCCTCAAACTACTACGACAAAGCCGGTGTAACAGAATATACCCAGGGTGCCGTACTTTGTGACAGTGCATCCGACTTCTTCACAGACAGCACTCACGCCAGATGGCTCGGCAATATGGCTCGTTTTTGTGTTATAAGACCTTTTGACAGAACAGATATTGAAATTGCACCCACGCAGAAATCCGCAGACCGACTCTCCATAAAAGGTCTTGCTATGGAAAAGACTGCATCTGTACATCCCGACAACTGCGTAGATACCAATGACGAAATCACATACACTGTAACTCTTAACAATACAGGCAGTACAACACTTAGCGGTGTTACCCTTACAGATACAGTACCTGCCGGAACACAGTTTGTATCCGGCGATGTGACAGAAGCTTCCGGTGTGCTTACCTGGAACGGCAACATAGCTGCAGGAACTACAGCTACAATTTCCTACAAAGTCAGGGTAACATCGGATAATGCAGGTCAGATTATCTCAAGCGGCAGCACTGAGATAAACGGCGTTTCCTTAAACAAAATCGAACATACCGTGGCAGGCTACAGTGCTCAGGATAGAGAAAGTATAGCCGCCAAAGCAAAGGAATATGCTGCAAATGGCATAACCTTCCGTGACGGTGCAAGCCTTGTTATGTCTGCATATAAGGACTCCATAGGTGCAAATGCCTTTGGCTTTACCGATGACGGAACAAATATATCATCCTACTCAACTGCAGATGAGCTTCTTACAGAGGTAATTGACTCTGCCAACTTTACCTGTCATACACAAACTGAAATCTCAGGTATGCTGGTTCCTCACCTTTTTGGAGGTATTGACATTACATACAACTCAAAAGCACTCCTTGACGGTGAACGCAGAAGTAATATCTCCATAAATCAGCTTGCAATCGGTGATGTTGTACTTGCAGAGTATTCAAAAGGTGAGCTTGTATATATATATGTAGGTGATTCACAATTTGTGTGCCTTGACACAGACGGAAAAGCCACACTTATAACCACCGAGGAGGGTTACTATTTAACAGAGACTTCCTCCGGTTCAAGCTACTACCGCACATATTCCGCCAACAAGCTTGTTTCTCTTATAGCCTATGACAGATTTGCCGTGCTTCGTCCTTCAATGAAGCCCGATTCATCCGACGTGAGCGTGACAGGAATTGAGATAACTACCCCTCCCGCAAAGCTTGTATATGACAGCGGAGATAAAATTGACACAACCGGAATGGTAGTAACAGCTACAATGTCTGACGGAACTACCAGAAAAGTAAATAATTTTGCTCTGTCAAAAGATACGCTTTCCTACCCGGAAACTTCTGTTGATGTATACTTCGGGCCCTTTAGTGCAACTCTTTCGGGACTTACCGCAAAGCTCACAACATTTAAAATATCCGGTCTTAAAGATGCTCCTATTAATACTGATATACAGGTAGAGGGGATATATGTTGGTATAGGTTCAACAAGTACAGCAACTACAACTGCAGGATACAGACCGCTTATGCTGCTCAAGGACGAAACAACAAACGACACAATTGCTCTTTCGCTAGATACCGCAATGTACACAGTATCAGGAAGCGGTGTTAATATGGTTCTTAATCCAAACGGTGTTGCCAAGGGAGATAAACTTAAGCTCACTGTACAGATAAAGACAGGAGAAGTCGGATCGTAGCCATGTCGTTCTGTGAGCCAAGGAGTTGT
>JAZPXS010000168.1:0-4810 GCA_045543775.1 Clostridia bacterium | reverse complement strand
GATCCGACTTGGGGTATTATTCACTATTACACAGTAACAGGCGACGAAGAATTCCTTAAAAATTACGGTATGGAAATGCTCACCAGTCTTTGTGACTACTGGCAGAGCCGTGTTGAGCTTGTTGACGGCAAGTACCACATTAAACGTGTAACAGGTACAGACGAGCATCATCCTTATGTAAATAATGACGCATATACAAACTACCTTGTAAAGTTTGTGCTTGAAAAGACAAGTGAATACTGCAAGAAGTACGGAATAGGTAAGGATTATACTGAAGTTGCATCAAAGCTCTATCTTCCCCTTGAAAAGGGCGGTATGATTCCTCAGTTTGACGGCTACTTTAATCTTTCAAGAACACTCGAAGAAGCAGGCGGAAGCGATGCAAAGAAGTTCCAAATGAAGTCCTCGGGTCTTTACCATAAGAGCCAGGTGATCAAGCAGCCTGACGTAATGCTCATATTCAGCTATCTCAATATGAAGCCGGAAGGTGCAGACTATGCTGCAAACTGGGACTACTATGAAAAGATGTGTGAATCCTCATCGTCGCTTTCATTTGCACCTCATTCAATCTGTGCTGCCGATAACGGCAGAATGTTGTCTGCTTATAACTACCTTATAGAAACAAGCTATATCGACGTTTATGACATACACCATTGCGGATGGCAGGGCGTACATTCAGGTTGCCTTGTCGGTGCATGGATGGCTGTTTTCAGAGGTATTGCAGGTATCGTTTGCAGAGAAGATAGAATTGAAATCAATCCTCATATGATGCCCTGGTGGGACAGCGTTAAGTTTAATTTCCTCTATCACGGCATAAAGCTCACCGTCGAAATGACAAATGACGAATATAAACTCACTTCTGACAATTCAACTTCTGTCAACGTTGCGTTCAGAGGTAAGGAGTTTGAAGTTAGCAAGACAAATTCTTTAATAGTAAAAATGTAATTTAGCACCACACCAAATGAGAGGAGTTAAGCCGCCACGGGTCGGGAAAGCCCGACAACAAATTCACGGGGAATTTCATCCATTCACCAATTATTGGTGTCGCACAAAAGTGTGAGTGGTAAGCCGCCACGGTAAAAGAGGGGAAGTCAGCGAAGACTCGCTCAGACTGTGGTTTAATCCGAAATTGGTGTCGAGCCATCCCCTCTTTTTGAGTGGAGCGTTTTTGCCTTCTTTTGTCGCGGGATAAAAGAAGGTAGTTCGCCGGGGGGGCGCGAACGAAATCAAAAAAAAGGAAGAAAAAACATGAACATTAAAGCTGTTATCTTTGATCTTGACGGCGTAATAGTTTCCACAGACGAATGCCACTATAAGGCATGGAAAATGCTCGCCGATGAAGAAGGTATATATTTTGACAGAACAATCAATGAAAGACTTAGAGGAGTCAGCAGAATGGAAAGCCTTGAAATCGTCCTCGAAAAGGCAAATAAAAGCTATACAGACGATGAAAAGACTGCCCTTGCCGAAAGAAAGAATAACTGCTATAAGGAATATATCAAAAGCCTGACCCCTGACGATATTCTCTGCGGTGTTATGGATAATCTTGAAGATTTAAAGGCTAAAGGTATAAAAATTGCCATTGGCTCATCCAGTAAAAATACACCCATAATCTTAAAGCAAATCGGACTTGATGCGTACTTTGACGCAGTTTCCGACGGAAATAATATCACAAAGTCCAAACCCGACCCCGAAGTTTTTGTAAAGGCGGCAGATATGCTGGGTATGCCCTATAACGAATGCCTTGTTGTTGAGGATGCCGATGCAGGTATTGAAGCAGGCAAGAGTGCAGGCATGATGACTCTTGCAGTAAATAAGGCACAGGGCGGCGATATGGCTGTAGAAAACTTGGGTAAAGCAAAAATCACAGAACTTCTCGGCTTATAAATCGGAGGTGTTTATATGTCAGATAATCTTATTTGGAGCTATCTTATCCACCTTGGCGACAATATGTGGGGCGACTACGGTCCTGAATACGGCGGCGAATGTAAAAAAACTCAGCCCCTTAAGTGCGAAGACAAGGCTTGGAATGAAATAATAGACAAACTTTCTGAAAAGAAGTGCTGTAATACAATCCTTATTGACATTGGCGAGGGTGTACAGTATGAGTCACACCCCGAAATTTCGGCACCGGGTGCCTGGTCAAAGCAAAAGCTCTCGGATGAAATTTCAAGACTTCGTGCTCTTGGCTTTAAGGTGTATCCTAAACTTAATTTTTCCGCCGCACACGACAAGTGGATGGGCATTTACTCGAGAATGATTTCAACACCTGTGTATTACTCCTTCTGCAAGGACGTAATCCAAGAAATCAGCGAGCTTTTCGGAAATCCTGAGCTTTTCCATCTGGGTATGGATGAAGAGTGCTATTCTGTTCAGACTGACAGTCCTATGTGCATAATCCGCGGTGACGAGCTTTTATGGCACGACATAAATTATCTTTTCAATATCACCGAAAAGTGCGGTTCCCGACCCTGGATTTGGGCAGATCATGTGTGGCATACTCACGAAAGTCAAAAGGCTTTCCTTGACAACGCATCAAAGGAAGCCCTCTACAGTAACTGGTATTACGGTGATTTCAAACATACCGAGGGCTATCTTTTCGACTCTATGAGTTCATACGAGACACTTGAAAAGCACGGCTTTGAACAGTTACCTACAGGTTCAAACTGTCCCGACACCATCGAATTCTGCCGCGATAACATGAGGCTTACCGTAGAAAAGTGTCCGAGGATTATTGCTCCCGAAAGGCTTAAGGGCTTCATGATGACTTCGTGGGCAATGACAAATGAAGCGGGCAGAGATACAAACCTCGATGCAGTTGATTGTCTCTCCGAAGCATATGATTTTTATTACAGTAACAAGAAATAAAGGTGAAAAACATGAAAAAAGGTATTTTATTTGCGGCTCTTACTGCGATTCTTTTCGTAACCTTAGAGCCTGTCAGTAAGCTTATTGCAAATGATGTAACACCCTTTGCGATTACGCTATGGAGATTCATTATAGGCTCTGTTATGATGCTTCCTTTTGCAATAATAAAAATAAAAAAGGAAAAAATCAAAATCGAGGTAAAAGATATCGGACTTATTGCACTCTTAGGTGTATTTATCGTGTGCTTCAGTATGATTGCTCTGCAAATAGGTGTAAAAAAAGCTGATTCCCCTGCCCTAATTGCAATCATCTTCTCGTCAAACTCGATTTTTACAATTCTGTTTTCACTCTTTATTCTCAAAGACAATCTTACAGTCAACAAAGTAATTGCACTTATACTCGGCATTGCCGGCGTACTCTTATGTGCGGACTTTTCATCCGGTACAAACCTTGTTTCGGTTGCATATGCAGTATTTGCGTCCCTCAGCTTCAGCCTCTACACCGTTCTTTCCAAGAAATTCATGAAAAAGTTTGGCGGTATTATCCAGACAAGCTTTGGTTTCCTTCTCGGAAGCATAGTTCTTCTTATATTCCTTCTTGTCATGGGATTTGCCACAAATGACCCTGCATACACAATTATGCCGTCTGTCATTGGCAGAAACGTAATCCTTAACCTTGTATACCTCGGTATTTTCGTAACAGGTCTCGGATATCTTTTCTACTTCAAGGCCATGGAACACGGCGGTGCCATTATGGCATCCTTTGCATTCTTTATTAAGCCTATCCTCACACCATTTGTAACATTTATTGTAAACGGTATAGTTCCGGAATGGAACGTTTATGTGGCAGTTGTATGCATTGTTGCAGCATCGTATTTTGCAACATATTACAAAAAGAGTAAGAAAGCATAAAGGTAGAATAATATGAAAAGCGTACTTGATATAAATTACGGCAAACTTCCCGAACAGATTCTTGATATTCATCTTCCTGACTGTGATGAATTTCCCGTTTTCATTTACTTCCACGGCGGCGGAATTGAGGAAGGCTCAAAAAGTCTTCCGGATCACATCAAAGAATATTTTACAAATAACGGCATCTGCCTTGTAAGTGCAAACTATAGAATGTACCCAACAGCACGTTTTCCTGACTACATAGTAGATGCGGCAAAGGCTGTGGCATGGGTTCAGAAGAACATTTCTCAGTACGGAAAGTGTACGCACACATTTATAGGCGGTGCTTCTGCAGGTGCATACATTTCAATGATGCTCTGCTTCAACAAGTTTTTCCTTGCAAACGAGGGCGTGAATCCCTATCTCATAACAGGTTACATTCACGATGCAGGCCAGCCGACAACACATTTCAACATCTGCAAATACGAACGCGGTATGCACTATCTTTCAACCGTTGTTGATGAAGCGGCTCCTCTTTACTACATTAACAACAGAGATATGGTAAAGACAAATATGCTCTTTATTGTTTCCGATAATGATATGCCCGCAAGATACGAACAGACAATGCTTGTTCTTGCAATGCTCAAAACCTTCGGTCATGACATGGAAAACATGGTTGAACTTAAGGTCATGCACGGCGGTCATGTTGAATATGTGGGAAAACAGGACGAAAACGGACTTAGCGTTTATGGGCAGATGATTGTTCCGTTTATAAAAAAGAAAATACAGTAATACACCCAACAATCACTATAAGAGGTGGCAAAAATGTTCAAGACAAAACGGTTTGGCATGTTTATCCATTGGGGAATTTATGCCGTAAACGGTCTTCATGAGCAGGAACAGTGGAGATATTCTGTTGGCTACAAGGATTATCAGAAAAACATATTCCTTTTTAACCCGACCGATTATAACCCAAAAGAATGGGTACATTTTGCAAAAGAAAACGGTTTTGACTACATTACCTTCACCACAAAGCATCATGACGGCTTTTG
>JAZPXS010000167.1:0-11220 GCA_045543775.1 Clostridia bacterium | reverse complement strand
AGCACCATACTGACTCATTCCTACTCCGTGTCCCCAGCCTCCTCCGCTGAATGTGTAGCCTGATACATCACCATTGGAATTAAACCAGGAAATCCCATCTGATGATATGAGTTTCACCGTGGAAGTGTTCATACTGTTCACTGTTTTGCCGGCAGATATGGAAAACGAAGGGGTTGTTTTAATCTTCTTTTTACCGCTGAGAACATACAGCTCTACAGGCTCAGTAGATATAGGTGAGAGTGTATATTTCTGTCCGATTACTCCTTTTGAGTAAAACGGTGAATATGTGTTCTGATTTTTTAATGTGTGGGAGCCTTTTGTACCCTTGGCGGTAAGCTCGTAGACTCTTCCTGTTTTGTCATTTTTTGCAGTCAGGCTTACAAGACTTCCGATATCTGCACCCTGGTTTTTAAAAACAGAGGCAATTTCGTCATTTGTGAGAGTTACACTCCATGAATGATTGGGTGACGAAGGACTCTCATAGGGGTCAGGCACACCTCTTAAGTATGGGATGGTGCTGCCCCAGATGTTTTTGACATCAGCAGTGTAACCTCCGCTGCTTGAGAAGAAATATGTCTGTGCACACTTGCCTTCGTATGCAAGCACTTGACCTGCGGTGGCATCCACCGCTTCTATAAGAGAGGGTTTTTCTGCAGATACACCCTTGTACACCTGACAGTTAGTGGTGGCACACAGGTTAAACCCGTAGGAAGCGTGCTTGTTGTAGTTTGACGCTACAAAACCCCTCGCACAAACTGCCTGAGCTTTAAGTGCTTCTATATCCCATGTGTGGGACATTTCACCTCCAAGTACGCTGTAGAGGTACCCCTCCAGACCTACTATATTCATTACACACAGGGTAGAGGAGGATGCATTTGTAAGAACAACACCGCCGCGGTATTCTGTGCCGTTAATAAAAATGTTGCCTTCAAGAGGCATAATGCAAAGATTAGTTCCGCCGGTTTCTATTTTCTGGACTCCGTTAATCAGCATGCTGGTTGATGATGCGGCACTTACGGTAAAGTCAGTACCCATAAGCACACCGTTTTCCTTGTGCTCCATACCGTCAAAATATCCGTAGCTCAGCCCTCCGGAAACAGAAATGGAAACAGATTGTTTTGCAGTGTCCCCATAGAACAGACCTACTTTCAAAATGGAATAATCGTGTGCGGATGCACATATTGTATATGAGAAAACAAAAATTACAAGAGTAAATAACATATATATATATTTTTTCAATGCGGTCACCTTCTTAATATTTCTTCTACATTATAATTTAAGCGGATGTTTGAGTCAAGACTTTTAACAAAATCGTAATTTAAGGAAAAAATCTTTGTAACCCATTGACTTTGTCAAGTAAAAGTGTTATACTGTAATCGATTAGATAGAGGTGCGCTTTTTATCAGTATTACAGTGCAGAGGTTCAGGACTCGTACACTGATTAGAAAGGAAAAAGCGCCGAAGTCGTGATGTACCTGATTTGCACCACCTCTGGTTGCACCGTTAACAGCGTTGCGACTGTCGCATACATGTGCTGTATTGCGGAGAGCTTCTCACGTCGGGGAAGCGGCACAGCATTTGCGGAGAGCTATCTGTACCTTTTAGTTATGTGTGCAGTCGGCTCTGTTTGCCGGCTTTTTTAATGTAATTTTTTTACTTTGAAAGGATTGATATATTATGAAGAAGTACAACATTGCAGTGGTTGGAGCTACCGGTATGGTAGGAAGAACCTTCCTTAAGGTTCTTGAAGAGCTTCAGCTCCCTGTGGAAAACTACTATCTTATGGCTTCCAAGCGTTCTGCAGGAAGCAAGGTTGAATTTATGGGTAAGGAATATGTTGTAGAAGAGCTCACAGAAAACTCCTTTGACAAGGATATTGACATTGCTCTCTTCTCTGCAGGCGGCTCCACAAGTGAGAAGTTTGCTCCCATTGCAGCCTCCAAGGGCGTAGTTGTTATAGATAACTCCAGTGCTTGGAGAATGGATCCCGAGGTTCCACTCGTTGTTCCCGAGGTTAACCCCGATGATATCTTAAAGCACAAGGGCATTATTGCTAACCCCAACTGCTCCACAATTCAGGCTATGGTTGCATTGAAGCCTCTCCATGACAAGTACAAAATCAAGAGAATTGTATATTCCACATATCAGGCGGTTTCCGGTGCAGGTCTTGCAGGATGGCAGGATCTTGAAAACGGCTTAAAGGGTGAAGCACCCAAGAAGTTCCCCCACGCTATTGCAAACAACTGTCTTCCCCATATAGATGTTTTCCTCCCCAACGGATATACCAAGGAGGAAATGAAGATGGTTAACGAAACCATCAAAATCTTAGGCGACGATAGCTTAAAGATTACAGCTACAACAGTTCGTGTGCCTGTATTTAACAGCCACAGTGAATCCATCAACCTTGAGTTTGAAAAGCAGTTTGACCTTGATGAACTCAAAGATGTACTTAAAAATGCACCCGGCATTGTTGTTCAGGATGATCCCGAAAACAATGTGTATCCTCTTGCTGCAAATGCCACAGGTACTAACGAAACCTATGTAGGCCGTATCCGCCGTGACGAAAGTGTAGAGAGCGGTGTTAACCTTTGGGTTGTTGCCGATAACATCAGAAAGGGAGCTGCAGCAAATGCTGTGCAGATTGCCCAGAAGCTCATTTCTTATTGGGAAAATAACTGATTTCGGAGGTAATATATAATGAAGCCAATTGTTTTTACAGGTGCGGCAGTTGCCATCATCACCCCGTTTAATGAAGACGGAAGCGTTAACTACGATTGCTTTGGTAAGATAATAGAAGACCAGATTGCAGGCAGCACCGATGCTATCGTTGTATGCGGCACCACCGGAGAATCTGCCGCAATGCCCGACGAGGAGCATCTGTCGGTTATAGAATACTGTGTTAAGAAGGTTGCCGGCAGAGTTCCTGTAATTGCAGGTACCGGTACCAACGACACCGCACATTGCATCAGACTCAGTCAGGGTGCGGAAAAATTGGGTGCAGATGCCCTTCTTCTTGTTACCCCATACTACAACAAGACCACACAGAGAGGTCTTATTGCTCATTACACCAAGGTTGCACAATCCGTCAGCCTTCCCATCATTCTCTACAACGTTCCATCGAGAACAGGGCTCAACATTGCACCGGAGACTCTCAAGGAGCTTTCCAAGGTGGAAAATATCGTGGCAGTTAAGGAAGCCAGCGGAAACATAAGCCAGGTTGCAAAAATTGCACAGCTCTGCGGAGACGATATGGTTATATATTCCGGCAATGACGACCAGATAATTCCCATTCTTTCCCTTGGCGGTAAGGGTGTAATTTCCGTGCTTTCCAATGTGGCGCCCAAGCAGACTCACGATATGATAGCAAGATATCTTGACGGTGATGTAAAGACAGCACTCAAGCTCCAGCTTGACGCTATTGAGCTTGTCGATGCACTCTTTATTGAGGTTAATCCCATACCTGCAAAAGCAGCTATGAATATGCTCGGCTACGATGCAGGACCGCTTAGAATGCCTCTTTGTGAGATAAGCGATGCAAACAAGGAAATCTTAAGAAAAGCAATGGTAAATTACGGACTTATTAAATAATTTACAACTATTTTGGGGGTTGATGCCCGATGCAGACATATGTTTGGTCTGCAATGGCATCTGCCCCTACTGTATATAACGGAGGAAGAATATGATAAATGTTATTTTGAGCGGATGCAACGGCAAGATGGGACAGGTTATTTCGCGGCTTGTATCGGAAAGGGAAGATATAAATATCGCCTTTGGTGTCGATATAAATACAGAGGAAAAATCCGGCTACAAGGTATATCCGTCATTTGATGATGTTCCCGAGGGCGGAGATGTTATTATAGATTTTTCCCATCCGGCGTGCTTTGACGGTATAATTAGCTACTGCAGAAAGACAAAAATGCCACTTGTTATGGCAACTACCGGACTTTCCGACGAGCAGAGGGCGGCACTTGTTGACTTGTCAAATGAATCTGCGGTATTTTTCAGTGCCAATATGTCCCTCGGTGTAAACCTGCTTGTTAGCCTTGTAAGAAAGGCGGCGGCACTTCTCGAGGACAGCTTTGATATAGAAATTATAGAAAAGCACCATAATCAGAAGATAGATGCTCCCAGCGGTACGGCACTTATGATAGCTGACGAAATTGCCGACAGCTTAAATAATGCTCCCGAATATGTGTACGACAGACACTGTGTACGCAAAAAGCGTTCCAAAAATGAAATCGGTATCCACGCAGTCCGTGGCGGTACCATTGTCGGGGAACACGATGTAATCTTTGCAGGTAACGATGAGATTATAGAGATTAACCACAAGGCAATGAGCAAGGAAATCTTTGCCGTTGGTTCCCTAAAGGCGGCACAGTTCATCAAAGGGAAAACTGCAGGAATGTATAGTATGAAGGACGTTGTAAGACTGTAATTTTGTATAAATTGTTAAAATATGTAATTTTCGCTTGTAACAGGGCGAATATTATGTTATTATGTATATAATCTATTATAATGGTGAGAAAGGGGTTTTACTCTAATGATTTACAGTTCAGAAGTAGAAAATATGTGTGTAGTTAGACAGGGCGCAAATCACGGTCCTGCTCCTATTCCCCAGGAAGGTCTTTGGACAAAATCCAAGGAAATCAAAGACATTTCCGGTCTTACACACGGCGTGGGCTGGTGTGCTCCTCAGCAGGGTGCCTGCAAGCTTACTTTAAATGTTAAAGACGGTATCATCCAGGAGGCTCTTGTAGAAACTCTCGGTTGCTCCGGTATGACACACTCTGCCGCTATGGCATCAGAAATTCTCCCCGGAAAGACAATTCTTGAGGCTCTCAACACAGACCTTGTTTGTGATGCTATCAACACTGCAATGAGAGAGCTTTTCCTCCAGATTGTTTACGGAAGAACACAGACAGCTTTCTCCGAGGGCGGTCTTCCCGTTGGTGCAGGTCTTGAAGACCTCGGTAAGGGCTTAAGAAGTCAGGTTGGTACTATGTTCGGTACACTTGCAAAGGGCCCCAGATATCTGGAAATGGCAGAAGGCTATGTTACAAATGTTGCTCTTGACGAAGACGATGAAATTATCGGTTACAAATTCGTACACCTCGGCAAGATGATGGATATGATCAAAAAGGGTATGGATGCTAACGAAGCACTGGAAAAGGCAAGCGGTCAGTACGGCAGAGTTGACAGTGCAGCTAAGCTCATAGATCCCAGACACGAATAAGGAGGTTAGTACGATGGCTTTATTTGAAAGTTATGAAAGAAGAATTAACAATATAAACGCAGTATTAAATGCCAACGGCATTGCTTCTATTGAAGAAGCTAAGAAAATCTGCGAAGACAAGGGCATCGATCCCTATACAATCGTTAAGGACATTCAGCCTATCTGCTTTGAAAATGCTGCTTGGGCATATGTGGTAGGTGCTGCTCTTGCTATCAAGAAGGGTTGCAAGACTGCTGCTGATGCTGCAGAAGTTATCGGTGAAGGTCTTCAGGCTTTCTGTATCGACGGCTCTGTTGCAGACGACAGAAAGGTTGGTCTCGGTCACGGTAACCTTGGCGCAATGCTCTTAAGAGAAGAAACAAAGTGCTTCGCATTCCTCGCAGGTCACGAATCCTTTGCTGCTGCAGAGGGTGCTATCGGTATTGCAAAGAGTGCAAACAAGGTTCGTAAAGAACCCCTCCGTGTAATCCTCAACGGTCTCGGTAAGGATGCTGCACAGATTATCTCCAGAATCAACGGATTCACATATGTTCAGACACAGTTTGACTACGCTACAGGCGAAGTTAAGGTTATTAAGGAAAAAGCATACTCCGATGGCGAAAGAGCTAAGGTTCGTTGCTACGGTTCCGATGATGTTAGAGAAGGTGTTGCAATAATGCACCTTGAGGGCGTAGACGTTTCCATCACAGGTAACTCCACCAACCCCACAAGATTCCAGCATCCTGTTGCAGGTACCTACAAGAAGGAATGTGTTGCACAGGGCAAGAAGTACTTCTCCGTTGCTTACGGCGGCGGTACAGGAAGAACTCTCCATCCTGACAATATGGCTGCAGGCCCCGCTTCCTACGGTATGACAGATACACTCGGAAGAATGCACTCCGACGCACAGTTTGCAGGCTCCTCCTCCGTTCCCGCCCATGTTGAAATGATGGGACTTATCGGCGCAGGAAACAACCCCATGGTTGGTATGACAGTTGCAGTTGCTGTTGCAGTTCAGGAAGCAATGAATAAGTAAGGAAAATCAAGGGTTTTTGGACTTTTGAAAATTTCTTTGAATTAAAAATGTAAAACTTTTTAGTTGGACACATCATTTTGGGATTTTTACCCATGATGTGTCCAACTTTTTTTGTTAATTTGAGAGGGATTTTACTATGAAGAAATTGCAAATGTCTGAAGCCAGAACAATCACATTTGAACAAGGTTGTAATATGTACCTTGACAACTGCCGACAACGTAATTTGCGTGAAGGAACTATTAACCATTATAAACAGAGTTATACTCAATTTTATAAATACTTCAATCCGCAAATGCCGATTACCGAAATGACACAAGACGTCTATAAACAATTTGTTATGCATTTGAGGGAAACACTTCACAATGATGTCAGTATCAATGCATATTTGCGTGATATGATTACGACATTGCATTTCTTGATGAATGAGGGATATTTGGAACATTACAAAATGCAGGCAATCAAAGTTGATAAATCACACGTTGAAACATACACGGATGATGAATTAAAGTTGTTATTAGAGAAACCAAACATAAAAAAATGCAGTTTTGCAGAGTATCAAAGTTGGGTAATGACAAACTTTCTTTTTTGTACTGGCATACGGCAAAGAAGTCTGATTTTTCTAAAAGTAAAAGACATTGACCTTGACAACAATATTGTGAGAGTAAATGTCACGAAAAACAGAAAACCACTTCTTTTGCCGATAAATCAAACAATGGTAAATATTTTAATTGAGTATTTGAAACACAGACAATATAAAACAACAGACGATTTTTTGTTTTGCAATGTGTTTGGTTGCCAACTGGTAAAAAGTACTTGTTACCACCGTCTATATGAATATAATAAACGGCGTGGAGTTGAAACAACTGGAATACATAGGTACAGACACACATTTGCAAAACAATGGATTTTAAACGGCGGAAATGTTGTCACCCTTTCAAGACTTTTGGGACACTCAAGCCTTGAAATCACGCAGAACTATATAAATTTACTTGTTAGTGATGTTGCAGAGCAAGTAAACGAAATAAATTTACTTGATAAATTTGCAGGCAAACACAGTATAAAAATGAAAAGAAATTAAACCATTTCAGAGGATAGAACAATCAATGTTTTATCCTCTATTTTAATGTGATTAAAACATCTTTTATTCCAAAAGAAAACAAGTTAAAAACGTCTATAAAACATCTATTTAACATCTTTTTAACTACTTTGATTTATTGATTGCCGCCGCCCACTAAAAAATAAATAAAAAACTTTCAAAAAAGTTTAATGTGTCATATTATAACGACTGGTTTCCGCTCCGCCCGTGCTATAATATAATTACAGAAAGGGCAAGGGAAACAAAAACTTAACTCTTTCAAAAAATAATAAAAATTTTAAATTAAGAAAGGATTGGTGTTAATTATGACAAACATCAGAATCAACGAAACAAAGAAAGTAATCGAGGTAAACGGAAAGGCTTTTGCAAAGAAAGCAAGCACTTATGGAACAGAAGAATACAAAATGCTCCAAGAGGCACGCAAGGACTATCCTACGTTCAGAGTAACAACAGTATCAAGTACAAAGAAAAAAGTTGGTTATAAAGGACTTACTTATGAATACATGGAAATGTATATCGAAAAACACGATGATGAAAACAAGTCAAAAATGTCTGCATACAGAAATCTTCGTGCACTTGATGAAGAATCAGAAATCGCATTTGCCGAAGCCTGCACTTATCAAGAAATCAAAGAATGGTTTTTAAATGAATTTACAGAAATTGCAGAATTTCATAAGAAAAGAGAAGCAATTCTTACAAACAAAAAATCAGCATAATCAAAAAAACAATTTATAAAACGAAAGGAATTAAAGACAATGAAAAATACATTAAAAATTAACCACGAAGAAAGAACAATTATTATGGACAGAACTTTTGCAAAGTTCGCAGAAAATACCAGAAGTGAAGAATATTCACACTTGCAACAAGTACGCCGTGATTACCCTGATTATGCAGTAACAACACGCACAATCAAACGTAATTCAGAAAAGGAAACATACAAAGGCTTAACTTATGAATACATGGAAGAATATATTTTAAGACATGAATCAGAAGAAAAACAACTTGAAGTTATAAAAGAATTTCACGAACTTCGCACAATTTCCAAGTGCCACAAACAAGGTTTGCGTTATCCTACAATCAAAAAATGGTTTTTAGAAAAATATCCAGAAATCGTTGACTTTTCGATTGCCTCATAAATCTTTTAAGTTAAAGATTTTTGGACAAAACAAGAAATTTAATAACAAGTAATTTTTATATACAATAGAGGATTTAAAAAGGATTACTATGTTCTTTTACAAAGAACCAAATAAAGACGTGAGTGCAAGCACTCACGTCTGGAAAGTTAATTGCTCCGCAATTAACTTTCTCCAAAAGAAAACAGAAAAAGGAGTGAATAAAATTGAAACTTTACCCAGACAGACCATTACCAGACTATTATCCTACAATGTATCTTGACGGATATACGCCAGAGGAAATATGGGTTGCACAACATAATACAATGATAAAACGATTTGAAAAAATGTATGCGGAAAAAGAATTGCACAATCATATTGAAAAAGAGTTAGAACAACAAATTGAGGTTAAGTTGGAACAGACAGTTGAAAATGCACTTGATAAAATATTTAAAAACTTTAATAAATAAATGACGGCAAGTAGTTCAAAAAAAGAACTGCTTGCCGTTTTTTTCGTTTATTGCCGTCAAGGTCGTAAAATAAAAAAGTACATAAATTCCGCCCACGAATGTAAAAACCGTCATCCGAAATAAAAATCCCATTCCAAAATTGAGAGAGCCACACCAAAACGGCAAACGCCATTGAAAAAATATTTTTCCCGAAACCCATGCCCCCTATGTTCACAAAAAGGTATGTAAAATTTCTTGAACAAAAATACGCCGTTTTTCGGTTGACTTTTGGCATTTTGTGAGCCAGAAAAACCGTTCACGAAACCAGTTGTTAAAATGGACACCCCTATTCTTCGTCTTTTACATATTCTATCAAGTCGGCAGGTTGACACTCCAAGAGTGAGCAAATTGTGTCTAAAGTTTTCCATGACACTAATTCCCCATGCCGTAATTGTTGCAAATACGATTGACCGATTAGTTTTTCTTCTCTGATTCTTGTGGAAGAATAACCTATTTTTTTGAGTTCTGCCAGAATATCAATTTTATAACGGATTGACATTTAATTCACCACCTTTTTTATTATCCTAATTATATCAAAACTATGCACTAAAATCAAGTGTAAAATTTGCACAATTAAAACACTAAAAGTTAGTGCAATTTGCCAATAGACAACACTAATATTTAGTGCTATAATATAAATGTAGTCAAGGGAAACACCCCACAAAATAAATAAAAACCAAAAGGAGAAAACAAAAATGACAAAGGCAGAACTTATTACAAAAATTGAGGCACTTAACGAATGGGAAGAACTTATGGAACAAGCAAAGGCAGAAGCCGAGGCAATCCGTGACAGTATCAAGGAAGAAATGCTTGAAAGAGAAACAGAAGAACTGATTGCAGGCAGTTACATCATCCGTTGGACTTCTGTATTAAGTAACAGATTTGACACAACAAACTTTAAGAAAATGTACGGCGACCTTTACAAGGCATTTACAAAACAGAGTGCAAGTCGAAGATTTTCAATCTCATGTTAAATACAACAACCACTCCGCATGGGAAACCTTGCGGAGTGGAAGAAAGGCCAATGTTATGAATTACGGATATGCAAGGTGCAGTACCAACGAAACAAAACAAGATATTAACCGCCAAGTCAGAGAACTGAAAGAGGCAGGGGCAGAGGAAATTTTTCTTGAATACGAACACGGCGACAGTAAAATAAAAGACCAACAAAGGGCATTGTTTGAAACGGCAACAGAGGGCGACACAATCATAACTCTTGAAGTTCCCAGACTTGCCAGAAGTACAAAACAATTATGTGAAATCATTGATTTGATACACGAAAAACATTTGCGACTTCAAATAGTCGGCAGTATAACTCTTGATTGCCGAAACGGCAAATGTGATCCCATGAGTGAGGCATTTCTGCAAATGGCAGGCGTATTCAGTCAATTAGAACTTGCCATGATTCGTGCAAGGGTGCGTTCTGGCATGGAAAACGCCAGAGCAAAAGGGGCAAATATCGGCAGACCGCAAGTAACAAAAGAAGATATACCGTCTATATTTTTACGCCACTATCCGTCTTTGAAGTCTGGCAAATTAAATGTTTCAGAACTTGCCAGAGTTTGCAATATGAGCCGTACAACCGTCTATAAATATGTTTCTCTTTTGGAAAAATAGATAAAATTTAAGTCAGACAATTAACACAAACTATTATATAATATTAGTGTTAATTGTCTGACTTATTTTTTTTCGTTATTTAATTAGTCCAAAGGAACATTTTCCGCCTCGCATAACGGCACACAAGTTTCCAAATTCTCCCATACCATAACTTTCACTTTATCGTATGTTTCAGTTGTTGAAAATGGTATTGTGCTTTCTCCTGCATAAACATAAGGATTTACATAAACCATTCTATCATCATTATAACAAACAAAAATTACTCTGTTTCCGTTTTCTACACCATTTGGCGTTACTATAAATTCATTGTTGTTTTTTTCTACACTTAACGATATTGGCAGAAAGTTTATTGTGGCTTTGGTTAAATATGTATTACCGGAATTGATTGTAATATTAGACCAGGTTTTTTTGTAACCATTATAATTAACTGTTGAGAGTTTTTTACAATAGTTAAATGCAGATTTACCTATACTTGTTACACCATTTCCAATGTTTATGTTTGAAAGATTTGCACACCAAGAAAATCCAAATTCTCCAATAGATTTTACACTATCTGGTATTGTTATACTATTCAAACTATTACAATTTTCAAATGCATAGTCATATATAGTTGTTACACCAACAGGAATTATTAGATT
>JAZPXS010000166.1:0-2590 GCA_045543775.1 Clostridia bacterium | reverse complement strand
CAATAGTTTAATATTTAGCAAAATCGGTGAAAGTCGGTGACGCAAAGCAAAGAGGCTAAGGTTTTAAACTATGCCAGTCCAGCTGCAATGATAAAGGTCTTTTAAGGCTTTGTATTGTTGCAGCTTTTTGCTTTTAGCGGAGGAAATTAGTATGAATGTTGTAACAAGAGAAGAAAAGAAATTTTTAATAAGCTTAGAGGAATTTCGAAAAAAATCTCACTATCTTGATATGCTTATGATACAAGACGAGCATAACGGAACAGACGGATACATAATACGGTCATTATATTTTGATACAGTATATGATGACGATTTTTTTGAAAAGTTGGAAGGTGTAGAAACAAGGCGTAAAATACGTCTCAGAATTTATGACCCGAAGAGCGATTATGCCATGCTTGAAATGAAGCAAAAGCAAGGAGCTTCCCAGAAAAAACGCTCACTTCGCATGACAAAAGCGGATGCGGAGGCGTTAATTGCAGGCAGATATGAAGTTCTGTTGAATTACGAGGAGGACTTTGCAAAGGAATGCTACGCTCTTATGCAGTATAAGTGTTACAGACCCAAGACCATTGTCCAGTATAATCGCAAGGCATATGTTGCAAAAGAAAATAAGATACGGATAACTTTTGATAATAATATTGTAGCAACGGAAAGTTCATTTGATTTGTTTTCGGAAAATCTTATAATGAATCCGGTGCTTGACAAGTTTAATGTTGTGCTTGAAGTGAAGTTTAACGGATTTTTGCTTGATTATATCAGGCAGTTTATAAACAATATAAATAAAAGTGAATTGTCGGTAAGTAAATATGCTTTGGCAAGAGGGCAGAGCTACTGCGAAATATAATAATTAAAGGAGAAAATAATATGAAAAACCAGATTTTTAACCTGATAAAGGACCAGACAGAGCTTTCCTGGGAACAGATTACCTCTAATATTTTGGTTGCGGGAATTTTAGGATTTTTAATTTTTGTATCCTATATGATTTCCCACAGAGGAACTATTTACAGTAAAAAATTCAACGTATCATTGGTTGTTTTAACTGTGCTCACCTCAATGGTAATGACAGTTATAGGGAATAATGTGGCACTTTCCCTTGGTATGGTCGGTGCTCTTTCCATTGTTCGTTTCAGAACGGCGATTAAGGACTCAAGAGATACCGTTTACATATTTTGGACAATCATTGTGGGTATATGCTGCGGTGTAGGCGATTTTATTGTTGCAGGTATCGGAAGCGCTTTTGTTTTCGTGATTTTACTCTTGCTCGGAGCAATAAAGAACAACAACCGTATGCTTGTGATTATCCGCGGCGCAAGGACAAAAGAGGCCGCCATTGGGGCAGTAATATTTAAGTTTTTTGACGGCAAGGCTAATATGCGAGTTAAGAACTCAACAGATAAATCCATTGAATTTATATATGAAATAACAGCAAATATGCTCAAAAACGCAGAAAGAAAGAACAACATTGGTATTTGTGATGAGATTTATAAAATAGGCAATATTGAATATGTAAATACCGTTATGCAAAATGATGAGGTTTCAAATTAAACCTATTGACTAACCGCAAAAGGAGGTGCCGTGGTTGAAATATAAAATAATAGGAATATCTGTTACAGTCTTGGTGTTGACCATGGTACTTTTTATAAGTTTTATTATGCCGGAGGATAATGGCACGAGATATATAGAGCATATTATGGCAGAAGAAAAAGAGGTGTGCAAAACGCACACGAACGACTCTATTTGCACGCACCTGCCCATTGTAAGTATCAATACAAACGGAACGGAAATTCCTGGAAAGCCCATTTACGATGAGGAGTATAATGTTATAGATTATACTCTTGCAGCAGATGGGACTACAACCATAAGAGCATCGCTTGATGTAATCGACAACAAGCAGGAATATAATCATCTTTCGGATAATGCAAAAAGTATGGGCAAAGTTATGATCAGAGTAAGAGGACATTCGTCAAGAAGGTTTGAAAAGCCAAACTATTTTATAAGATTTGTAAATGCTGACGGCACAAATAATCCGCAGGAATTTCTTGGAATGGATGCGCATCACGAGTGGGCGCTGCACGGTCCTTTTCTTGACAAAACACTGATACGTAATTATATGTGGTATAACATTTCGGGCAAAATTATGGAGTATAGCCCGAATGTGCGATTTTTTGAGCTTGTATTAAATGGTGAATACAGAGGTCTTTATCTTGCAACAGAAATGATAACTGCCGGAAAAGAAGGTTCAAGACTGAATCTTCAGGTAAACAAGAAAGATAATACATTTTCAGGTTATGCTCTTCGCCTCGATTGGGGTGATACCGAAGAAGAAAACAAGCTCTATCCTTTTACTAACTATACAACCCGTGCAAAAACCCAGCATGAGCTTGTTTATCCCGGTGCTAAAAATATTACACCTGAGCTTAAAGAGGCAATAAAAAATGAGTTTTCATTATTTGAAAAAACGCTTTATTCCTATGACTACAACAACGAGAAGTATGGATACAAGAATTACATTGATATAGATTCATTTGTTGACTATTTTTTAATTAATGAATTCACCTGTAATTATGATGCAGGATCTCTTTCAACATAC
>JAZPXS010000165.1:0-4367 GCA_045543775.1 Clostridia bacterium | reverse complement strand
TTTATTTAAAGGGGGGGGGGGGGGGGGGTACGCAGTATCCCCACGGATTTCCCTTTATGCAATACCCCCAAAAAAAGAACCCCATACATCTAAAACATTACATATTCCAAAAAAACTTTCTTTACTCCTTGACAACGGCTTTCAATAATTATATAATAATAAAGAGTATGTATGAGAAGGAGTGTTTGTGTTGCGAGTTATTTCCGGCAGTTTCCGGGGACTTAAACTGGAGAGTTTGCCGGGAGAGGACACAAGACCTACTCTGGACAGAGTCAAAGAGGCTCTGTTTTCTATGCTTTTCGGACATACCTGCGATGCATCAGGACTCGATCTTTTTGCAGGCAGCGGAGCTTTGGGCATTGAGCTTATGAGCCGTGGCGGAAAGGACTGTGTATTTGTGGATTCTTCGCCTGATGCCATAAAAATTGTTGGTGCCAATGTTGCAAGAGCACGGATTTCGGACAAGGTCAGCATAGTAAGAGAGGATGCTCTTTCTTACATTCAGCGTACAGACAAGAAGTTTGACATCATTTTTCTTGATCCCCCCTATGCATCCGGTTTATACCGGAATGTACTGGATATTATAGGCAAAAGACAGCTCTTAAATCCCGGGGGCCTCGTGGTGTGCGAGTGCTCAAATGACGGCAGTTTTGCCTGCCCCGACGGTTACATAGCACTTAAGGACAAGTCCTACGGCAAGGTGAGACTTCTTGTATTGGAGGAAGCATAATGGAAAGAATAGCGGTATATCCGGGCAGCTTTGATCCGGTTACAAAAGGTCATCTTGACATTATCCGCAGAGCCGCAAAAACCTTTGATAAGGTGTATGTGGCGGTGCTGGTAAACAGTTCAAAAAACCCTATGTTTTCCACACAGCAGCGTATGGAGTGGATACGAAAGGCAGCCAAGGGTATAGACAACGTTGAGGTAGACACCTTTTCGGGACTTCTTGTAGATTATATGAAAGAGAAAGATGCCGGATTTATCATAAAGGGACTCAGAGCATTGTCGGATTTTGAGTACGAATTTCAGATGGCTCTTATGAATCACAAGCTCTCCAAGGATATAGAGACACTCTTTATGATGACAAGCGGAAAGTATCAGTACTTAAGCTCCAGCATTGTAAAAGAGGTAGCCAAACACGGTGCATCTCTTGACGGACTCGTTCCCGACTGTATTAAGGACGAGATATTAAGCGGAGTACAGCAGGTTTTGCATCCTGAAAAATAAAATGGAAATCAATACTTATGAGAGGAGTACAGAATATGGACGTTATAGAAATGCTCAGCGAACTCGAAGAAATTATAGAAAAAGGTTTTGAAATCCCGATTGTCAAAAAAACCTTTATAGACAAGGAAGAGGTTATGTCTCTTATCAACGACATCAGCCTTCAGCTTCCCGATGAGCTTCGTGTTGCTAAGTCAATTGCAGAAGATTCCAAGAGAATCATCAATGATGCACAGAAGCAGGCAGATGCAAAGATTAAAGAGGCGGAACACAAGATTATGGGCCTCGTTGACGAGCACGAAATCACAAAGCAGGCTACTGCAAATGCAAATGATATAATTTCCAAAGCTCAGAAAGACGGCAGAGAAATTAAGCTTGCAGCTATCAAGTTTGCGGATGAGCTTCTTGAAAGAGTGGAAAACGATGTTAAGGCAATGAGCGAAAAGCTCAGACAGGGCAGAGAAAATCTCCGCCAGTAATTTTTTGAATCTTAGCTGCGGTAACTGTACAGAAAATACTGTATAAGACTGCAGCTATCTTTTTATGAAAAAAGGAATGAACGATATGACACTTAAAGATGCAAACAGAGTAGTTTTCAAGGTGGGTACCTCCACCCTTACATATGCAGGCGGCGGTATCAATATCCGCAGAGTGGAAGCACTGGTAAAGGTTCTTTCCGATCTCAAAAACCAGGGTAAGGATGTTATCCTTGTTACAAGCGGTGCCGTTGGAATAGGTATGGGCAAATTGGGGCTTAAGAAAAAGCCCGACAAAACCAACGAAAAGCAGGCACTTGCCGCTATCGGTCAGTGCGAGCTTATGGATTTTTACTCCAATCTTTTTGCTCATTACAATCACAGCGTTGCACAGCTTCTTCTCACTAAGGATGTTGTGGATAATCCATTAAGAAAACAAAATGCACAGAATACCTTCGAAACCCTTTTGGGATTCGGCGTTATTCCCATAGTAAACGAAAACGACTCCGTAAGTGCGGAACAGATAGAATTTGGCGATAACGATACATTATCTGCCACCGTTGCTACCCTTATCGATGCAGACCTTCTCATTATCCTATCCGACATTGACGGATTGTACGACAAAAATCCCTCAGCTCACCCTGATGCAAAGCTCATTTCTCTTGTGGAGGGCGTGGATGACAGCATAAAGGCTCTTGCATCCGGTGCAGGCACATCCAGAGGCACCGGCGGAATGATTACCAAGCTGACTGCCGCAGAGATTGCCAACGGTGCAGGTATCGATATGTTTATATTAAACGGTGCCGAGCCCGAAATCATATACGAATTACTTGACGGCAAAAAGGTCGGAACTCTGTTCCGTGCAAAAAAAGAGGTATAAGACTATGACAGAACTTCAGACGCTTGGTGTTCTTTCAAAAAAAGCTTCATATTTTCTTGGAAGACAGAACACCGAATACAAAAACAAAATGCTTATATCCATTGCCGACTATCTTAAGAAAGAGGCGGCATATATAGAGGAAGAAAACAAAAAAGACCTCCGGAACGCTCGTGAAAACGGCATTTCCGAGGCTATGCAGGACAGACTTCTTTTTGATACAAAGAGAATAGTTTCCTGTGCGGATGCTGTCATAAAGGTGACGGAGCTTCCCGATTCCATAGGCGAGGTTATGGAAACCTTTTGCCGTCCCAACGGTCTCACGGTGGAAAAGGTACGTGTTCCCATGGGTGTTGTTGGCATAATATATGAGTCACGTCCCAATGTAACGGTGGATACTGCGGTATTGTGCCTCAAGGCATCCAATGCGGTGATACTCCGTGGGGACAAGGAAGCCATAAACACCAATACTGCCATAGTGAGTGTTATGAAAAAAGCTCTCAAAGCTATGGGTGCAGACGAAAATGTAATCGGATTTGTTACCGATACCTCCCGTGACAGTGCCAACGAAATGATGAAGCTCAAAGGCTACATCGATGTTCTCATCCCCCGGGGCGGTGCAGGACTTATTAATGCCGTGGTAAATAACTCGGTTGTTCCCGTAATAGAAACCGGTGTGGGTAACTGTCACACATATGTGGATAAATATGCAGATATTAAAAAAGCTGTGGATATCGCAGTCAATGCGAAGCTCAGCCGTCCTTCGGTGTGCAACGCTATGGAAACACTGCTTATTCATGAGGATATTGCTGAAGATTTCTGCAAGGCAATAGACGCAAAATTCCGTGAAAAGAATGTTAAAATCTATGCTTCAAAAGACCTTTTGGATAAGCTCACCTGTGTGAGAGAGGCCACCGACGAGGATTTTGCAACAGAGTTTCTTGACTACGAGCTTAGTGTTAAGACTGTGAAGGATGTTCATGAGGCAATAGACCATATTACAAAATACACCACTCTCCATTCTGAGTGCATTGTTACCGAAGACAGGGAAACCGCAGACATCTTTACCACCTGTGTAGATGCGGCGGCAGTGTATGTAAATGCTTCCACCAGATTTACAGACGGATTTGAGTTTGGCTTTGGTGCAGAAATCGGCATCAGCACACAGAAACTCCACGCAAGAGGTCCTATGGGACTTAAGGAGATTACAAGCTATAAGTATGTGATAAAGGGGAATGGGCAAATCAGATAGTATTGTTGTGGGGGTACTGCGTACACTCTATCTCAGGGGTATGCAATACCCCTGAGAATCATTTTTTACTTTCCGCAATAATCTTATCAGCTATTACCTGAGGTGCTTCTTCATAGTTGGTAATTTCATACTCAAAGCTTCCTCTGCCGTTTGTGAGGGCACGGAGGTCTGTTGCGTACTTATTCATTTCCGAAGCAGGAACAATAGCCTCGATTTCCGTTGCATTAGCATCGGTAGGATTCATACCGAGGATTCTGCCTCGACGCTTGTTAAGGTCGCCCACAACATCACCTGTGTAGCTGTTGGGAACAAGCACTTTAACTGTACCGACAGGCTCAAGGATAACCGGCTTTGCCTTGGGAATACCCTCTTTGTATGCAATGGAAGCAGCAGTTTTGAATGCCATTTCCGAAGAGTCAACTGCGTGATAGGAGCCGTCCAGAAGTGTTGCCTTCAGGTTAACCATAGGATATCCTGCAAGCACACCTTCCTGCATAGCGTCACGGAGACCTTTTTCTACTGCGGGGAAGAAGTT
>JAZPXS010000164.1:0-4205 GCA_045543775.1 Clostridia bacterium | reverse complement strand
GTACATTACATAGATGTTATGAGATGGTTCACCGGTGCAGAGGTCAGTGAGATTTCGGGTATCGGACTTCGTACGGAGGCAGATGTACCCGACGGCAAGTATAACTACGGTCTTATGACTTTGAGACTTAACGACGGTTCTGTTGCATATTACGAAGCCGGCTGGGGCAATACGATTGCGGCAGATAATCTCAAGGAGTTTGTGGGACCAAAAGGAAGGATAAGAATTACCTATCAGATGTCCAGAGTTTTCAATCAGGAAGAGGGAGATCTTATAGAGTACTACAGATATCCGGAAAAGACCTATGAAACAATTAATATCGACTGTAAGCGTAAGCCTACCGGAGATCAACTTCAGGAGCTTATAGATATGATAGAGGGCAAGAAGGAAGGCTCTCCCACAATTGATGATGTGTTTGAAAGCTTCAAATGGGCTTTAAAAGCTGACGAAATTATAAAGAGTAAACTGTAACGGAGGAATATTTATGTATAAATTTCCAATAGGTGTAATGCTCGATTCTTTCAGACTTGATGCAAAAGATGCGATAGTTAAGGCGGCACAAATAGGGGCAAAGGGACTGCAGATGTATGCTACATCCGGAGAGTTTGCACCCGAAAATATGAACACTGCAAAAAGAAAAGAGCTTCTTGATATGGTCAAATCCAACGGTCTTGTGTTTTCTGCTCTTTGCGGAGACCTTGGTATGGGATTTAGCAACAGAGAACTGAACCCCGGTCTTATAGAGAAGTCCAAGAGAATTCTTGACCTTGCAAAAGAACTTGAAACTGATGTTGTTACAACTCACATCGGTGTTGTTCCCTCCGACAAAAATCACGAAAGATACAAGATTATGCAGGAGGCATGCTTTGAGCTTTCCAAATATGCAGACAGTATGAATGCACACTTTGCCATAGAGACCGGTCCGGAAATTGCCGTAACTCTCAGGGGATTTTTGGATGACCTCGGTTCCAAGGGTGTTGCAGTAAACTTTGACCCTGCAAACTTTGTTATGGTTACCGGTGATGATCCTGTAAAGGGTGTACACACTCTTAAGGATTACATTGTGCATACTCATGCCAAGGACGGCAGGAAACTCCGGGATGTTAATCCCGAGATTATATATCGGATTATAGACGAAGAAGCTAATCAAGGCGATGCGTACATAGAGGTGCCTCTGGGTGAGGGCGGAGTAGATTTTGATAACTACTTAAAGGCTCTTGATGAAATCGGCTATAAGGGCTTCCTTACAATAGAGCGTGAAGTGGGCGAAGATCCTGTTTCCGATATATCCAAAGCGGTAGATTTTCTGAAAGCTAAGATTGGCTGAAATTATTGACAATTGCTGTTTGTCTTTATTATAATACAAAAATAAATGGATGAAGCTTTATTGTTTCATCCATTTCTGACATATGGAGGAAAAGAAATGAGTAAACTTTCCGAGGTTGATGTTAATATAAAGGTAGGTACAACCTTAAATGCATCCGACATAAAATTTTATAATTCTTTGGAAAAGCCATTTAGTGTACACGGCGTTTTTTATGCTGACGGGATGTTCAGAAGGCTACCCGAGGATGTGGCAAAGTCCGTAAGCCCCGGAGTGGAGTATGTACATAATCTTTCTGCAGGCGGTAGGATACGCTTTGCAACAAACAGTCCCTATGTGGCAATCTCTGCAAAAATGCCGGAGCCAAAGGTTATGAGCCGTATGACTGCAACAGGAACTGCAGGCTTTGACCTTTATGCAGACAATGTATGTATAAAGACATTTGTTCCACCCGACGGTATCGAAAAAATGGATGGATATGAGAGTCTCATAGAGCTTCCCTGTGACGGAGCAATGAGGGAAATAACTATAAATATGCCCCTTTATTCAATAGTTACATCTCTTATGATAGGATTAAAGGATGGTTCTTTTGTTGCACAAGCAAAACCCTATGTTAATGAAAAACCAATTGTTTATTACGGTTCTTCAATTACACAAGGCGGATGCGCTACAAGGCCCGGTATGACTTATGAAAGCATCATATCAAGAAAGCTTAACTGTGATTTCATTTCTCTCGGTTTTGCAGGAAATGCCAGAGCTGAGGACGAAATTATTGAATATGTAAAAGAACTTGATATGTCAATGTTTGTGTATGATTATGACCATAATGCACCAAATCTTGAACACCTTATGGCAACACACGAAAAGATGTTCAAGGCTGTAAGAGAAGCAAAGGGGGATATCCCGATTATCATAATGCCCCGTCCCAAACACAATCTTGATTTTGATGAAGAAAAACGTAAATCCGTTATAGAGAGAACTTACAACAATGCTGTGTCAGCAGGGGATAAAAATGTTTATTACATAGACAACAAGGCACTCACTTCACTTTGCGGTGATGATGGTATGGTTGACGGTTGTCATCCAACAGATTTGGGATTTTTCTCAATGGCAAGCGCTGTAATTGATGTTATAGAAAAGAATAATCTCATATAAAAATCACATTATATTTTCGATATACTTTTCTGGTTTATCGGATTATATACAAAAAATATAAGATAATAAAAAACACTCTGTATCGCAATGAACAGAGTGTTTTTATGTTTGGTAAAATCAGAAGTTTCTGCTGTAGTTGGGAGCTTCCTTTGTTATGGAAATATCGTGGGGATGGCTTTCTCTCAGACCTGCAGCAGTAATTCTTACAAACTTGCCTTTTTCCTTGAGGTCGGGGATGGTAGCAGTACCGCAGTAACCCATACTGGAACGAAGTCCGCCCATAAGCTGATAGATTGTATCTGCAACAGCACCCTTATAGGGAACACGGCCTTCAACACCTTCGGGTACAAGCTTCTTTGTACCGTTCTGGAAGTAACGGTCCTTACTGCCCATTTCCATAGCGGCAATTGAGCCCATTCCACGGTATACTTTAAACTGTCTGCCTTCGTATATTTCGGTATCTCCGGGGCTTTCCTCACAGCCGGCAAGAAGTGAGCCGACCATAATTACATCCGCACCTGCAGCAATTGCCTTGGGGAGGTCACCGCTGTATTTAATACCGCCGTCTGCAATAACCGGGATGTTGTATTTTTTAGCTGCCTGATATGCATTATAAATAGCTGTAATCTGGGGAACACCCACACCTGCTACAACTCTTGTTGTACAGATGGAGCCGGGCCCTATACCAACTTTTATTGCATCAGCACCGGCTTGTATCAGTGCTTCTGCAGCTTCACCTGTAGCGATGTTACCTGCAATAACCTGAATATGAGGAAAAGCTTCCTTAACTTTTTTCAGACATTTCATAATGTTCATGGAGTGACCGTGCGCAGAATCCAGCACAAGAGCATCAACCTTTGCGGAAACAAGTGCTTCAACACGGTCAAGAACATCGTCGGTAATACCTATTGCCGCACCTGCAAGAAGTCTGCCGTTGGAGTCTTTTGCAGCATTTGGGTATTTAACGGATTTTTCTATATCCTTAATGGTGATAAGTCCCTTTAAGTAACCGTTTTTGTCAACGATAGGCAGCTTTTCTATTTTTGCACTTCTAAGAATTTGCTGTGCTTCATCCAGCGTGGTGCCTTCCGGTGCTGTTATAAGATTTTCGCTTGTCATAGCCTCTTTGATGGGTTTGGAAAAGTCAGTCTCAAATCGTAGGTCACGGTTTGTGATGATACCTTTGAGTCTGCCGTCCTCTTCTGTTATCGGGACACCGCTTATCTTGTACTTACCCATAAGAGCATCAGCATCGGCAAGAGTGTGGTTTTCGGAAAGACGGAAAGGATCCACGATAACACCGTGCTCGCTTCTTTTTACCTTGTCCACTTCCGTTGCCTGCTGTTCTATTGTCATATTTTTATGGATGATACCTATGCCGCCTTCACGGGCAATGGCAATAGCCATACTGGATTCGGTTACAGTATCCATAGCAGAACTCATAAGCGGAATATTGAGCTGTATGTTCTGCGTAAGTTTTGTCTTCATATCCACTGCGTTAGGAAGTATGTTTGATTCCTGAGGTATGAGGAGCACATCATCAAAGGTGAGTCCCTCGTATGCAAATTTTTCTACCATAAGTATCCCCCTTAAAACTGTATTTGTTTGTATTATTATAAGTATATATTAAAAATTGCTTGTAGTCAATCAAAAAAAACAAAAATGTCGAAATTACCAAACAATAATCAAAATTAAGATAAAAAATATAAAAAAGAAACTAAACGCA
>JAZPXS010000163.1:0-13762 GCA_045543775.1 Clostridia bacterium | reverse complement strand
GGCTCACAGAACGACATGGCTACGATCCGACTTCCACCTGCTCGGGAGAGTCGGAAATCGCCCTCACATTTGTTACGGGGTTATTCATATTGTAGTTGATATCCACAACAGGAGCCAGATTCCACTTTACTCCTGCATTGTGGCATACCTGTCCGGTAACCCGTCCTGCCCTTTCTATAAGCTCAACATCATCTGCAGCACCCCATGCCATAGGTTCAGGAAAAACCTCTTCATTCCAGAGTCTGCTGCCGGGACCATTTTCCACTCCGGCACACACAATTACGGGAACTTTTGTATATTTATTTACTATTTCGATATACTTTTTTATCGTTCCCTTCTCTTTTTGAGGTGCACAAAGAGCTCCGGGACGGACTTTCTTTACAAAATTTTCAAAATCCTCGATATTTCTGAAATTAGGAACATTGTAGTTGATTATCTGACCGCAGAGTTCTTCCATCGTCATAGTGTCAACTATGCCTTTCACCCGCTGACTGAAGCCGGACATAACTGTATCCTTCTTTCCGTTTAAGTGATTTTATATTTGTCTTTCAAAAAATCCTTTTAATTCCACAGGACTCTTGCCATTTGGCTTAATTTCGCCCAGAAGAAGCTTTACAAATGCTCGCTGTGTAAAATGTGACGATGAATATGCATTTACATATGTACGCAAAAAAGGTAACTCGTAAAGCTTGTAGGGATCACCAAATGAAGTAAAGATAACGCAGGGGTGATCTATTGCTACACCTCTCCAGAAGGGCATAATGTTGTCCCAGTTTATTCTCAGTGTTCCGCCAAGATAATCCTTGGAACTAATTCTGGAATTGAGAAGTATACAATCGTATGTATCTTTGATTTTTTCAAGTTCATAGTGACTTATTTCGCTGGCAAGACGGGTGTCAACCTCAAAGCCCCTTTTAAGGAGTTCTTCGGTTACGGTATCAAGCTGCTTTATATACGGAGCGTCTTTGGCACCGACCATCTGGAAGTTTATCATAAGAATTCTTGCACCTTTTTCGAGGCTGAGAGGAATAAGATTCTGAGAATTTCTTACAACGGTTATGCTCTTTTCGGCTATTTTCTGAGCAACCTCACACACGTCTCCGGATATTTCCACCTTACTGTCATCTATAATATTTTCGCCTATAATACCGGCTTTTTGCTTCATACTAAGAATTCTTCTTACAGAATCCTTAATACGTTCTATTGATATTTCTCCGTCTTCTACTGCTTTTTTAAGACATTCAAAATCTTTTTCTATGGCAAAGAGAATTACATCTCCTCCACCCTTTATGTATTCAATTGCAAGTCTGTCGGGAGTAGTCATGGAGCATGCTCCAACCATTGCCATAGCATCGGACACTATACATCCCTCAAAGCCAAGCTCTTCTCGCAGAAGTCCTGTCATTATCTCATAGCTGAGTGTTCCGGGTTTGGCACCGAGTATGGGATCAATATTTTCTTCCAGTTCCGGCATACCGATGTGACCTACCATAACGGATTCCGAACCGGCTTCAATCATTTTCTTATACACATATCCATAGGTTTTTAACCATTCTTCTTTTGTAAGAGGATTTATTCCCGTACAGAAATGCTGATTTCTGTCGTCTATTCCGTCACCCGGGAAGTGCTTGCAGCCGGCTATCATCATACCGTTTTTCTGCATACCGCGTACATAAGCACCTGCTATTTTTGCCACCTGTTCGGGACTGTCGGAAACACTGCGGACATTTGTTACGGGGTTATCCTTGTTGTAGTTAATATCTACAACAGGTGCAAAATTCCAGTGGATGCCGTTTTTACGGCAGATTTCTCCGGTTATCTGTCCTGCTCTTTCTATGAGCTCCACATCATCTGCGGCACCCCATGCCATAGGTTCGGGAAGAACCTCCTCACTTGCAAGACAACAGCCTGCACCGCTCTCTATATCAGCAGAAACAATTATGGGAACAGGTGTGTGCTTATTTATGGCATCTGAAATCTCTTTAATTTGTTCTTTTGACTTTTTGGTAACAAAGATGGAACCGGGACACATCTTTTTTGCCATTTCCTCTATTTCTTGAGTGGAAAGCTTGCCGTTTACATTAAGGTCCATAAGCTGTCCGCAAAGCTCATCCAAGGACATTTTTTCTATAATGCTCTCGATAAATTCATTTTTAACCATAATGATTTACACTCCAAATTCATTTATTAAAATGTCATACATCACTCTGTATCCATCGTCATTGGGATGAAGTCCGTCATACATAAGGGTATCCATATCCAATTTATTTTCCGCTACATAATCACCGAACAAATCATAAAGGCTCACAAATGGAAAATTTTTCTCCTTTTGTGCTTTTTTATAAGCTTCATTCACATCATTCATATGAAAAATCCGCCAAAGCTTGTCGGTATCTTTTTCCTTTTGGGGAGTTGCAGGAACAGATGCCATAAAAATAAAATCTTTGTTTTCCTTTTCAAGACGATTATGAAGTTTAAGAAGATTATTGTAAAATTCACCCAAATAATCCTCGTAATCTCTTTTGGAGCCGGTGTTAAAATATTGATTTCTGTTGTTTGTTCCTATCATACAAATTGTGATATCATCATCCGGAGATGTAAGAATATCGTAATTATCCAAAATAAACTCTATTCTTGTTCCGGCACAACCGTTATTTATAACTTCACACTTATACTTTGACTCCATATACTTTTTAAAGAGGTTTGCCCAGCAAAAGCCATCCGGATTTCTTGCAAATCCATCCACAAAAGCCTCGCCGTTTTGAAGAAAATTACTTCCTCCGCAGCCCTGAGTTATGGAATCACCCAAAAGCTTGATACGAAAATCCTTTTCGGATGAAATGTACTTACTAAATATCCGGTATGCTTTTTCATTCATACACTTTCATCCTTTCAATTATCCAAACTGCTTTGCACCTTTATATCCTGTTGTCTTAACTTCTTCACTACTGCGGCTATGAGACAAAAGCCATTCAAAAACTTCACGGCTTCTGTATGCATTAAGCCATGAATTGTGGCATACACCCTCACAGATAGTAAGACGTGCATTACCGCCCTTCATATTTACATAGTCAACCATTTTTTTGCTTTCCTCGGGAAATACCACATCATCGACTTCACCATGGAACGCCCATACACTCATATTCTTTAGTCTTTCGGCATTCCAGTACATTCCGCCTCCGCAAATGGGGACAATTGCCGCAAAAAGCTCAGGACGGCTCATTGCCATCTGCCAAGTAGCATATCCTCCCATACTGGCTCCCATAAGATATATTCTGTCCGAATCAACATAGGGTTCACTTATTGCAAATTCAATAAATGCCTGAAGCTCTTCAAATATATCAAACCATGTGTTTGTGTAGCATTGGGGAGCAAAGGTAACCATTTCAAGGTTATGTACCTCGGTTTCCAGAAAATACGGATTGTTGAAAAGCGGTGTTACATCTGTTCCCCTGCTTCCTGCACCGTGCAGCATAATTAATGCAGGATATTTTCCCTTTTTATCAAAATCATCGGGAAGTCCGAGAACATAGTTCATTTCTCCACGTTTTTTAACTTCTTTTATCACCTGTGTCACTCTCCTTACCTGAGGCATCTCATAATCATGGTAACAGCTTCTGCCCTTGTGATATTTGCTCTGGGTTTAAAGCTGCCGTCTGGAGTACCGTTTATGATACCCGTAGATGCAGCATCAAGAACAAAACTGAGCATATCGGGAGATACATCATTTATGTCTGTAAAGGTAACCTTTCGGGATGTCTCTCCAACCTGAAAAGCTCTGACCATAATCCGTGCAGTTTCCTGACGGTCTATTATTGTGGGGCCATCGTCACTGTGTTCTATCCAGCCATAGACTTTTGCAGTTGCTATGGGGCCGTCATACCAGTTTGGTCCGGCATTTTTATCAGCTTCCATACCAAAGGCACGAAGAAGCATTGTAATAATCTCGGCACGGCTTATGTTTTTGTCGGGCATAAGTCCCTGCTCAGAACCCTCGATAATTTTTGCATTAACTGCCTTTTCAAGATATTCCTTTGCCCAGTGTTCGGGAACTTCAACGCCGGAGGAGGGTTTTGGTGTGTCATTTTCTTTTACAGGTTCTTTATTTTCAGTTTCAGTTTTCCCGTCTGATGGCTTGTGTATAGCCGGGTTGTACACAACCGAGTTACTTTCGAGCATAAATCCTGTGGGTATGAAATCCTCTGTTTCCACAGAGTCGAGTGCCGGTTCTATCCCGTCTGCAATAAACTCGTCGGGACTTGTGCCATTGGGACTTATAACCCAGTAGCCATATTCAGAAAGCTTTGTCTGCGGTTCATATATGTAGCTTCCGTCAGGGAAGTCAACTATTTCGTTACCAATCTGGAATATCATATTATCCTTATCAACGATAAAGTTTTCCATAGATACTCCCGGTGCATAGAGGTCGGGAGTGATACGCCATACATTCTTGCCTCCTGCATACATTCCCGAAAGTACATAGCGCTTATTCCAGTCTACTGCTTTGGTAACAAGCGGCCTGCGGTCTTCAAAGCCACAAAGATCGTCCAACTGATACATAATATTCTGTATGAGTTTCAAATCGTCGCCCTCCTGCGAGGAACCGGAATTATAGATAAGGAACGGATCCGGCTTCAAAAGTCCCGTGTGGAACAAAAATTCCTGATAATAGTCTGTGCCAAAGAAATTGCCATACCCACCTGAAGCGTTGTTCCAGTCTCTTAAACCAATCCAAGGCATAAGACCACCGTTTTTGGTAGAAAGAACTGCAGACTGACACTTCATAATATCAAGCAGGAATGCATTGTATGCAGTTCTCCAGAATCTCTCCTGAGTATACCACTCGGGAGCGTAACCTGCATATGCAAGGTGAATAAGACTTCCATAGCACACAGGGGAAGAATGTGTCCCCACGTGTATTTTTCCTGCACCTCCGAGATATGTTCTGTGGGATGCTCCTGTTATAAGCTTAGTCTCTCCGTTATACGCAGAAGAGCCGTAATTACTGAGCTTAACATCAGGATAATACTCCTTTGCCACATCATAGAAAGCACGATTGTGATATGCGGCAAGTCTGTCGCCATCCATTGCTCTGTTCCAGGTGTTATATGCTGTCTTTGTTTTGTCTTTTGTATAGTTTACCACATAGTACAAATCGCCCTGCTCCTCAGTACCGAATCTGAAGCCGCGGCTTTCCAGCTCGGGACGGATATCAGTAAGATAACGTGGATCGTTTACTATGGCATCTGCAACTTCCTGTTTCTTGATGGACCAGTTGGACATATCGCCTTCCATATCATCTATTATGTAGTCAAGCTCTGCACCTTCTGCCTTAAGGGCTTCAAAGTATTTTATCATATGATTGCGTACTTGTTCTGTACCCTTGTCCCACCACACAACGTTCTCCTTACCGTCCATTATATCGTAAGAAATGCCGTGTATATCAATAGCTCGTCTGCCGTCGGGCATCATTTTCAAGTAGAATGCAGTCTCTTTTGCAACAGCCTTTGCACCCTTGGAGTACAAATCTTTGCTTGTAAGGTCATAGGGTTTTAATATGTTGTCGGTTTCGTTGCTGTAGCCAAAAAGATATGCAAAATAAGTAGCCTTTTTCCCTTTTTCCATAGCGGAAGTGTTTAAGGGAAAGATGGTGCAAAGCATACAAACGCATATTAAAGCTGACATGATTGATACAAATTTTCTTTTCATAAAATTCCTCCGCCATTAAATTCAGTATATTCTTTTATTTATAACAAGCAATAGTCAATATTAAAAATTATTTACTACTGACTGCTGCCTGTTATTTACGGCGAGGCATATTGCCACGCCGTAAATACAGGAAATATTATTAGTTTTCTGCTCCGAATAATTCGGGTATCTTTAATAGTATTCTTTCAAAGATTGTAGCAGCCTCTGCTCTTGTACAGATGTTGTTGGGGCCAAAGTTGCCGTCCGGATAACCTTCGATAATACCCAGTGAATTCATTGTGTTTACAGCTTCCTTTGCGTCTGCACCAAGGAAGTAGATGTCTGCAAAATCGGATGTTGCACCATTTGAGGTAACACCAAGTGCTTTTGCAAGAATAACACACATTTTTGCACGGGTAAGGTCAACTGTGGGGTTAAGAAGACCGTTCTCATCCTCTATCCAACCGCCGCCGGCAGTTGTTCCCATAACATCGGCATACCAGTCTCCTTCTGCAACATCGGTGTATCCGCCTTTGTAACCGGTAGTCTTGACACCGAGTATTCGGGTGAGCATAGTGAGGAATTCTGCCTTGGTAATAAGTCTGTCAGGTTCCATACCAATGCCTGTACCGTTCATTATACCAAGTCCCATCATATTAGCCATTGAGTGCTGTGCCCAATGTCCTACCATATCCTGAGGCATACCGCCTGCAACAAGTGAAGGCTTGACGTCCTTTCCGGTGATGGGATTGAGTTTGAGTGTGATAGCTGCAGGCTTGGATACTGCAGGCTTATCGTCCTTATCATCCTCGGATGGAGCTAAAGGTGTGGAAGGTACAGGACCTGCGGGAGCATCGTCCTCAACGACCTTCTTCTTTTCATAGTTATTTGGATCGGGCATTGTTTCTGTGCTCTCGTAGTCTATACCTGTGGGGATAAAGTCATCGGTAGCGATTGGCATATCCGGAAGCGGATCATCAGCTGTTCTCCACTCCTGAGGCCATACGGGCTCTTCTGTAATTACCCAGAAGCCGTACTCGGATACCTTATCCTCGGGCTGGTAGATGTAACTGCCCTCGGGGAACTTAACATACTGGTTACCTATTTTAAAGGTAATTCCGTCCATGGTGCTTACTAAGAAGTTGTCCATAGATACTCCGGGACAGTAAAGGTCAGGAGTAACACGGAATATACCCTTGCCGTTGGCACTCATACCGGAAACTACATATCTCTGGTCATAGGTAACAACCTGATTTAATGTAGGTATTATAACCTTACGGTCTTCAAAGCCAACAAGTTCGCCAAGCTGAGCAAATATCCTCTTTAAAAGATTTAAATCGTCACCTGTACTGGAGGAATCCTGGTTGTATATAAGCCAGGGGTCAGGATTACAAAGTCCGAAGTGGAACATTGCCTCCTGATAGTAGTCTGTGTGGTTAAAGTTGTTGTAACCGCCCTGACCTGTGGGGACACTCCATCCCTTGATACCTACCCATACCATAAATCCGATTTCGTTGTTGGAAGCGATGGTATTGTTCTGGGTGCTTCTCATAGCGTGGAGAAGCTGGTTAAAAGATGTGTTGGGCATTGTATCCCAAGGGTAATCTGCAGGGGGGTTCTTTACGATATCCTTAAAGTTACCGTAACGAACAGGTGCAGTGTGTGTACCTGTTATAAAGGTGCTCTTGTGTCCGGTTGCCTTGGATGGTGTACCCTGATAGTTAACCATATCAAGCATACCTGTGCCAACAGCGTCACCATAGTTGGAAAACTTGATATCAGGATAGTACTTCTTTATCTGGTCATACACAACCTCACGGTATGCAGTAAAGTATATACCCTCGTTCATGGTTGCGTTGAATATCTGATATGCAATTTCTGCACCCTCGGGACGCTCCTTGGAGTAGAATACTGTTCTTCTGGGTTCCTGAGCACCGGGGAAGATGTTGATGTATTCAAGGTCGTACTCTTCACCGAATACAAATCCGTTTTGTTCAAGAAGAGGTCTTACTTTCTGATATTCGGGCATCTTCTCAATCGCTATAAGCTGTTCTTTAATCCAATCCTCGTAGAGGTGACCTTTGGTCTTTATGGTCTGGGCGATGGATTCGCCTTCACCCTTGAAGTTCTGGATTGCATAGTTTTCTACAGCGTAGCAAACTATACCGGACTCGTTATCGTCTATTACAACATCAAGAGGTGCTCCCTCATCCTTGAGAGCCTTAAAGAAGCTGTCGGTATTGTTTCTTAAATACTCCTTGGAATCCTCGGAAAGGAAGAAGTAGTTTTGCATATTGTCGGAAAGACAGTATGTGAAGTTTGTAAGGTCGATACATCTCTTGCCCTCAGGCTGAGCCTTGAGCTGAGCTGCAATCTTTTTTGCAAGAGCTTTTGCTCCGTCTGCTTCGAGCATAGGTGTTGTAACATTAACAGATTTGACAAAGGTGTCATCGCTGTTAGATGGTGTGTAGAGGATGCCCCAGAATGTATCCGGGTCACCCTTTACGAAGCTGTCCTGAGGTCCTGCAAGTGCAATAGTAGGCATAAGAGACAATGCCAATACTACCGATAAAAATCTAACTAATACTTTTTTCATGATTGGCATCCTCCTTATTTCTTAATAACAAACGATGTTCCCTGCTGCTGTGCGTAACGGTGCATAAGTATTACCGTTGCGTGGTCTTCCGGTGAATCATAGTAGCCTATGAGGTCGGAGTTAACAGCATTTCTGGAAGTAAGCTTGTTGCCTGATTCTTCCACACAGATAATAGGCGGAACAACACCAAGGTAGTGTCTTGCACTGTCGGGATCTTCAATATAGTCTGCAGGGTCCTTGGCATTGGTAGCGGACATATAGCCGTCTTCAATCTTAAGTACATGCAATAAAGTGAGGTTATACTCTGTATTACGGCTGTACCAGATGGTGTCGCTGTTTATGTAACCGTAACTTGCACCGGTACCGGTACCTTTACCCATCATTTTCTTGTTTGTACTGTCGTACACAATTTCCATCGCTTTGATAAAGCCGGTAGCATCTGCGGAAATATTTACTATATCACCGGGAACTACCTTGTGAACACCCTGTTTGCCTGTTGCAGGGTCAACCCACGGAACAACTGCATCGGGTTTTTCAAGAGTATCCCAGATTTTCAGTGCATTCAGATTAATCTTTGGATCATTGAGATAGTATGTCATCTTGTTTGTCTTGATGCAGATTACAACCTCTTCGTCTACAACCTTTTCTGTTATGGAAAGTATGCAGTGAATGTTTACTGTGGTTTCACAGTGTTCTTTTTCTCCTGCTTCCACAGCACGAATTATGAAGGAAGCTGCAAGGTCTTCTTCGTCTTCTTTATATACTATGAAAGGAATTGAGCCTGAAGGTCTTGTTGCAGAGATAAATGCCTTTTCGGACGAAGTATCTATTGCACCTATAAGCTCATCTCCCTCGGGAGCGAAGAAAGGAATCTGAATTGTTTCAGTGGAGGTTATGTAGCCTGCCTGCAAGTAACCGCTATCCTTTGGTGCAGCGGCAAAGTCATGACCGCCCATATTGGAGTATGAAAGGACATTCCTGTACTGATAGTATGTACCCTTAGTGTCCTGTCTGGAACTACCCATAAAGTAGAAGAAGCCTAAACCGTCATCATTGTCGGATGCCGCCTGCATAAGGTAGATAACTTTGTTTTCATCATTTAAGCCTATCTTTACGGGCTGTGCAATGAAATTATTTGTAGCAATACCGTCTCTGCCGTTTTTGTTGAGTGCTGCAATAACATCTGTGCTGTCTGCTCTCTTGCCGTTTAATTCAAGCTTATCGGCAATAAGATAGGTTTCAAAGCCACCCATTGTCTTTGAGAAAACCTTGATTCCTATTTCGGAATCAAAACCGGAGCCGGAAGATCTTGCGGTTACTACACCATAGAATACGCCGTCTTCCAGAGCACTTGCACCATCTCCTACAAATGCGATTTCACCGTTAATATTGATATAGAAATTATAGCTCTTATTAAAATCAGGAACCGATTCCACACCCATACTGATTCTGCGAGCCAAAGCAGCGGAAACGGGATATGCTTCCTCTCCTATTACCCATTCTTTATCATCATAACTTGTAAGACTTCCGCTTACATTGGCAGTGGAAATATAGATTGTGGTTCGCTTTCCTGTAGCACTCTGAGAAACAGCGATAACATTTCCTGCTTTGATATCACCAAGAGCTGAAGCAAGACCGTATTCGTCATAGTACTTTACATTTTCCTCAAAAGTACCGACATCATATCTCTGACCTAGTTCTTCGCCAATGATAGCTTTTTCATCCTCTTCATTTATAACAAGTTTTACAAGAACATCTTCAAACTCGCGGATAATAACAAGGTCTCTTGAACCGCTTACATTTTCAACAATTGTGATGTCTCCGTTGTCGGGAATCATAATATCGGTAACATATGCACCGGTATATTCTTCTCCGTTATAAACAACATACGGAGAATCAAGAACTGCCTTTTTTTCTTTGCCTTCTTCAATCTCATATACATAGGTATTGGATGAGAATGATATTATATCATCTGCCTTGAGCTTGATGGATTTATCATCCATAACTTCTACATGAACGGCTAAATCATAGGCACCGCCCAATTCTTTCCAGTAGAGATATACTTCTCTTCCGAGTACGCTGGTCATATCAAACTCAGGGGAAATGAAAGGAACACCGTCAAACTCAATCAAACCTTTTTCAAGTTCGGTTCTGCCGCCGCTGCCAAGGATTACACCCTCAGCTCCAGTGATGACTCCTTCGCTTCTTACAATATCGTGGTATCTGTAGAGTGCGGTTATATCCTTCATTTGCTCATACAAGATGTTGTCGTCTGCAAAACCGGTCTGCTCCATTACGGGAGCATTGAGGGCATTGTATATCATCTTGTAAAGCTCGCCACGGGTGAAGCTTTCTGTGTTAACATCGCTATAAAGCTTTAGTGACTTGGTGAACTTTGAGAATGCTTCATTATTTCGTGCAACATCTCCATAGCCAAGACACATAAGAAGTGATCTTGCAGCATCAACAGTTGTAATTTCCCATGCAGGATAGAAATAATCTTCGTTTACCGCCTGCATATATCCGGAAGCAACTGCGGTAGTGATATAGTGCTCACCAAATGAACCGGGAAGCACATCCTTAAAGCTTACGCTGTCTGCAACAGTGGGATTGTAATTGCCTACAAAACGAGTAAGCAGTGCAGCAAATTCTGCTCTGGAGACCTTGGTATTAAGGTCATCGCTCTGTGCAACCTCTGTTATACCGACAATATTAAGAAGTTCTATGGCATTGCGGTCGTAGGAAGCAACATCAGCTGCTGCAGGCTCCTCGGCAAATACAGGAACTGCAAAAAGAGTTGCAAGCAAAGCTAATGCAAGGACTATGGATGTTAATCTTTTATTGAATCTTTTCATTATCAGTTCCCTCCTAACTCGTAAGTAATAACATCACCAATTGGTGTCATATTAAGCCAATTATCTACAAGAGATATACGGACTACACTTCCCTCACCTTTGCAAGGTACCTTGGGAAGTTCAACCTCGTCATCTTCACCTGCAGCAATAAAACCTGTAATAGCACGGATTGCAATACATTCGTCTTTGGAATTCCAGCTTGTAACCACAAACATATAGTCTCTGTCTATGGTGGATGTATTGTCTAAGCTTACAGTAGGTGTAACATTGTCACCGTCTACCGAAAAATCTGCACCTACAACTACCTGCTCAAATGGGTCCTCGGGAGTTGTAACCTCACACTCAACATTCTGGCTAAGTGCATAAGCACTGGCAACTACAGTAAATTTCTCGGCATATGGCATACGGGACATATCCACGGTAACGATATTGTCCTCTATGGATACATCGTATAAGCCTGCCACATCAAGCTCAGGGTTTTCGGGAACAACTTTTATATTTGCCTCTGTAAAGAAAGCCTGGTCGAGTGTATCTTCAAATGTGAATACTGCCTTTGAGCTTTCCTGATCGTAAGATGAATCTGTACAAGTGAGTGTTGCAACCTCACTCAAAGCATAGATTGCTATATCATCCACAAGAATAGTTTCGTTTTCCGGCACATTTGAAAAGTTGATGTGTGTACGAAGATGAGCATTTTTTGCATTATATCTTGCAAATTCACTTACATATGTAAATGTGCAGCTATCTACTACCACTCCGTTTTCATCATATACCGATGCCGCCATATAGTTGCCGGTACCGGAGAAGTCGTATACAAGTTCCACTGTATACCAGGTATCCACATTCAAAGAACCGTCTTGTACAAAACTAACATATGTCTGACTTTCCATATCGTAGTAATATGCACCGCCGTTTTTGATAACAACACCACCGGTATCTGTGGTTGTGGATAGATTCCAAGCCTTGGAAAGTGTAAAGAGCTGTGTCTGAGCAAGAGTTGAGGAAAACTTAACCCTTGCCGTCATCTTCTGATAAACTGCATTGGTAAGTACATTTTCTGCAGCCTTATTGCTATAGGTATATACCGCAATTGAGTGCTTGGTGGCAGCTCCGCCGGAGTATTGATATGCCTTGTTTGAATCTTCTTCCTCTATTACGGTGAGCGAGCCTGCCGGAGCATTGGTGCCCAGAGTACCGTATGAACCGGAAGTAGGAACAGACGATCCATAGAATTCATCACCGGTAAAGGTGCTTAAATACTGAGTCAGCGTGGCATCTGCCCAAACGGGCAATGCGGCAAAAAGCACAAATAGTGCTGTAAGTAATGATATAATTTTTCTTATTTTCATTTTTTTTGAATCAACTCCATTTTAGTGAGTTTATATTTATTAATTTATCTGCATCTCCACGGAAGTGCGGGCATAAGAGGTACAAGACTTTCAAGACTTTGCCATGTGAGAAGCTTGGAATTTGTCTTGCCCTTTATATTGTAGGAAATAAGTCTTGCGTTTTTGCCTGTCCATATGTCGGACTTTAATGGTTCAACACTTACAAGTTTGTTGCCATCGTATTTTGCAACATTCATTTCCTTGTCAGATACATTTTCCAAGAGTCCGTCCACATATATCGCAACAGTGTAAACGTCTTCCCATTTAATATCTTCCGTAATTTCTATACCGAACTTGTCATAGTAGCGGTATGTGAGTGTTGTAGTTTCCGGAACCTCATCGTAGGTTATGGTAGGTTCTACTCCTGCCTCGGTTTCTACCCAGTAGCCATACTCGGAGTACATATTGTCCAGGATAGTACCGCCGGGGAATGTAACTGTCTGACCGCTTACATAGAAGGTAGGATTGCCGTCATCGGACTTTAAGAAGTTTTCCACCGATACTACTGTGTTATCGGGGGTGATACGCCAGAGGTTCCTGCCGTTTGTATACATACCGGAAACCATAAAGTCCTGAGTGTTCATACGATTTTCAATAAGCGTTTCGGCATCTGACTTCACTGCATACTCATTAAATTCTTCCAGAGCTTCTCTCATACCGGTAATATTGAGCTGTACTCTATCTGCGGAATCGGTACTGTAGTACTGGGGACCATAGAAAAGGAGTACATCAGGGTTACAGAGAGCTATGTGGAAAAGATATTCGTAGAAGTAAGGAAGATCCTCGCTTATGTGACTAAAGTTGTGATAACCCTTGGATACTACCCAGGGCATTACCTTTCCACCTTCTGTTGCAAGCATTACACCACGCATACCGTTCGCAAGCCCTCTTACTTCAAGATATGGTGAACCCGCGGAAGAATCGTAGAGTACAGGGCAGGAATGTGTACCGGCTTTGGTGCGGTCTCCGCCAAGTTCATACTTGTGAACACCACCGGTATAATCAGCGGCTATTCTGTCACCTGAACTATAGTTACAGTAGTATACATTGGGGAAGTACTTCTTAGCAGGCTCATATATACCCTTTGTGAGACATTCATTTTTGTAGTTAGCCGTTACGGCATCCCATATAAGGTAGTTACTGTAACCATTGCTCGCTTTATCGGGATTTACATATGCCTGATAATAACCAATATCGTAGAGTTCATTTCTGCCAAGGTCGGTATTTATCTTGAA
>JAZPXS010000162.1:0-3655 GCA_045543775.1 Clostridia bacterium | reverse complement strand
AAAGAGCAGATACATCACAATGATGTGCCTGCTCTTTAATTTTTGAAACTTTTACAACTTTTCAAGAATTTTTTTCAGTTCTTCGGGGGTTTGTGCAATGGGAGAAGAAACTTTAGCAAACTCGTCATCTGAGGCATATCCGTAGCTTACTCCCACAAAGGGTATCCCGTTTTTCTGTGCACCCAAAAAATCGTGAATTCTGTCCCCTACCATTATGGTATTGTCTTTTGAAGCACCGAGGTAATTCATTGCGTTGCGGATTACATCCGCCTTATTGGTGTTTCTTCCGTCAAGCTCACTTCCCGACAGATGCTCGATATAGGGACTTATGCCGAATTTATCACATATCTGTTTTGAAAAAACAGTGGGCTTACTCGTTGCCACGGCAAGTATCTTACCTTGGGATTTGAGATATTCCATCATATCCAATATGCCGTCATATATGCGGTTTTCAAAAATACCGATAGGAGCATACCTCTCACGGTAAAGCTCTACGGCTTTTGTACCGTCAGCATCATTTAGTGATGCATACTCCATAAAATGCTCTTTGAGAGGAGGGCCGATAAACTCCTCAAGTTCGTCACACTCTCGCTCTATGCCAAATGACTTAAGTGCATACTGAACGCACTTTGTTATCCCCTCCTTTGGATCAGTGAGCGTTCCGTCAAGATCAAACAAAATATATTTTATCATAGATTTCACCACCTATTATTTATTTTTACTGTTCAATCAGCTTACAAACATCTATCCACTCAATATAACCGGAGGTTTTTTCAAGTTCTTCAATGGTAAGCTTTATTGCACTGTTGGAACTTCCGCAGGCAGGATATACCATATCGAATCGCTTTAAGGATACATCCAGATAAACATTAACCCCATCCTCTATACCAAAGGGGCATACGCCTCCAACTGCATGTCCTATGAGCTTCTCCACATCTTCAAATGCAATCATCTTTGCTTTGGTGTGAAAATATCCTTTGTATTTACTGTTATCAATTTTTACATCCCCTGCCACAACAATGAGTATAGGCTTGTCATCAACTATAAATGACAGAGTTTTGGCTATCTCACCCTCAGTACATCCGGCAGCAATTGCCGCCTCGGCAACTGTTGCTGAGGACGATGTAAATTCTACCACCCTGTCTGCCATACCAAATTTACTTAAATAGTTTTTTGCTTTTTCCAAAGACATTTTGTGTTCCACCTTTTATAAATAATTTATCCGTAAAATTAATAATAATTGTTACAGCAACCTTTGACATTTAATCAAGCTGACCTTCAATTTGTGTTGATTGTTAAGGCTAAGTCACCTCAAACATAATTTCTTCTGTATTTTCGTCAGAATACTCTATTTCAGCAGAATACATTCTTGCCAAATCAACCAGTTTTGGGAAATCTGTCGCCTTGCCATCACTCTCATAACGAGAGAGCATTGCACCAATTAGAGTACATCCCTGCAAGGCAAATCTCACTACCGGCTCGTAATCCCATATGCACTTTCCAAAATGGCGGAAAATAAAATAGACCGCCAGATTTTCAAAAGCTACGGGGAACTTTTCAAAAATTTTTCCGTCAAAGGAAAATCCCCTTAGTGCCTCAAGCTCATCAGTCCATTTTTCATCAAGTCTTTCCAGCGGGGTATAGATTTCAAGGAGTTTTTCGATATCAGCAGTAATTTCCGCTTCATACTTTCGGGCAAGATACGAAAACCTCTGTGTAATTGTTTTGCTCCTGTTTTGCAGAATATCCAGTGCTGTGCTTCTCTCTTTGAAGAATTCTTTTTCCTCATCGGTAAGCGACACACCCTCAGGAGGTAAAATACTGAATTTCTCTTCTGCAGAAAGGATAATCCTTGCCGCCTCCTCGCAGGAAAGTCCCAAACCGACTTCATTAAAATGAGTATAAAAGTTTTTGAACCTTGGGTGCAGGGTACATATATCACAAAGAGCATCTTCACCAAAACTGCAGATTATATCACAAAGACCGTGGCTGTTTAGAAATGCACAGCGTTCTCCCTCTTTTAGCTTAAAATGGTTTTCTTCTATATTATCAGCAAAATTAAAGCCTGTATCTTTTTCCAGAGATTTATATTTCTTAATGGTTTCTTGGTCTATATCTATTTCCCATCCTATGCAGCAGTTATGCTCACACTTATCTGCAATACATTTGAATTTGTCATAATAATTCGGAAATACCTCTGTCATAGTGCATCTCCCTTATACGGTTATTTTAACAACCTTGCCGTTTATTCTTATTTCGTTATCAGTAAGGTTTTTATCCTCTTTTACATCAAGTATAACAGAGTATTTCTTTAAAAAATACTCTTTGTTGCACCTGCGGTGTCCCGAGGTTTCCGACACTCTTTTTGGACTTACCTCCACAGAAAGAACATCACCTGATATATTGGCTTCCAGAATGTTTCTTATTATCCGTCCGCAGGCAAGCTCCCTTATGGCAGGATGATAAGGCCCGTCCACATTCCCTTCGCTTATGTTATCCGTGGTCTGGAGTCCGACTCTTATTACCGATATGTTTTCCCTTTCAAACATAGGAATAATTTCGGAAAGGATATCTACTGTTTCCTCAAGTGTGAGAGGAGTATATGTACCCTTTTGGTACATTGACCATAGGGCGGTATCCTTTACAACCAGCGTGGGATATATCCTCACACATTCCGGCTTAAGCTCAATCAGGTCACGGGCGGTTTTGAGCATCTTTTCCCGTGTGTCTCCGGGCAGTCCCAGCATCATCTGGAGTCCAAGCTTTATTCCATAGCTTTTTATAAGCTCCGATGCCCTCACAACATCATCAAAGCTGTGCCCCCTGCGGCTTTTGGTGAGAACCTCGTCATCTGTGGACTGGACACCAAGCTCTATTGTGGTAGTTCCGAACCTTTTCAGGTTATCAAGGATTTCTTCGGATATATAATCGGCACGGGTGGAGCACCTTATGCCCTGAATTTCGCCGGACACAACATAGGGGTAAGCTGCAGACAAAAGCTCCGTCTGCTTTTCTATCTCTATACCGGTAAAGCTCCCTCCAAAAAAAGCCGCTTCTGTATATGAATTTTTATCCAAAGTGGGAAGATACTCATTTATTATTCTGTCAACATCTTCCCCGGTAACATCGGAAGTTTGCCCTGTAATCTGCCTCTGATTGCAAAAAACACAATCGTGGGGACATCCCTTGTGAGGGACGAAAATTGGTATATGGTAATTTTTCAAGATTTCACCGCCTAACAAAATGTAAAGTCAAAATTATAGAATTTGTCAATCTTTACATTTATACAAATAACAATCTTTATCATGTGAATAAATCACACCTATTGCTTGTAAATAAGAGTATATAATAACCGAGCCTACAAAGGTCATTCCTCTTTTTTGCAAATCCTTCGAAATCGCATCTGACAAATCATTTGTGGTTTTATCGATTTCATAAAGAATTTCATCATTTGTGAAGGTTTTTAAATAGTTGTGAAAAGTTCCGTATTCACAACATATTTCATTAAAGATTTTGCTATTATTGATGCTTGCACCTATTTTTCTTTTATTTCTTATAATATTTTTATTGCTTAGCAATTCGTTAATCTTCGATTCATCATAAGAAATCACTTTACTTATATCAAAATTATCATATGCTTTTCTAAAACTTTCTC
>JAZPXS010000161.1:0-9406 GCA_045543775.1 Clostridia bacterium | reverse complement strand
GATTTAGTGCATTTATAATTATCGGAATCATTGCTGTATTTTCAATTTATATGTACAATAATTCTAAAAGCTATGTAAATACATCAGCCAAGGTATCCGGAAAAACAATAATCATCGATGCCGGTCATGGAATTCCGGATGGCGGTGCATCATCGCAATCCGGAATTAAAGAAAGTGAGATTAACCTGAAAATTGCCAAAGAGCTTAAAAAGCTTCTCGAAAGAGCAAAGTTCAATGTAATTATGACACGGACAAACGCAAATTCACTGAGCAATCTGAAAAAAGGCAATAAATCCGACGATATGAAAAAAAGAGTTCAAATACGAAATAACTCAGAAGGAGATATTTTTATTAGCATACATCTAAATCACTTTTCCCAGTCACAATACCGCGGTGCCCAAGTTTTTTACAATCCGAATAACGAAAAAAATCCTATTCTGGCACAGGCACTTCAAAGTAATCTTATAGATGTGGCAGATCCGAATAATACAAGAACAATAAAATCAACAGACAGCCTTTATATCCTGAACGGAGCAAATCTCCCCTGTGCACTTGTTGAATGTGGTTTTTTATCAAACAGTGAAGAGGCAAAATTGCTTGCAAGCGAAAAATACCAAAAAATAATTGCAAAATCACTGTATCTGGGCATTTGTGAATACTTCGCTGCAGAGTGAAGGTGAAATTTTATGTATACCACAATATATAGATTTTGTCTATTTAACAAAATTATTACATTTTTTTAATGGATTATTTGTCTTCGACGTGTTATAATTTATATATAAAATGTAATTTTTGTCGGAGGATATCATATGAAAAAAGTTTTTGTTGTCCTGCTTCTTGTGGTAATCGCATTTTCATCGTTAAATGTATATGCTGAAAATAACCCAAAGGATTTACAATCTAAAAATGTTTTGCTTGCAGATGCATCGACCGGAAAGCTTCTATACTCCAAAGGTATTGACACTAAAATTCAGCCCGGTGGTTTTACCAAGATAATGACAGCAATTATCGCAATAGAAAATATGCTGGACTCTGAGGAAACAGTTGTTGCAGACGGAGAAATCCTTTCGCAATACGATTATAATTTTGGGCATATGGGAATTCTCCCCGGCGAAATCCTGACTCTTGAAAATCTTATAAACGGTATGCTCATTTATGACGCAGGTGATGCGGCTGAGCTTATTGCATCTTATTCTGCTGATTCTCGCTCCGACTTTATAAAAAAGATGAACAGCAAGGCTGTTGAAATCGGTGCTCTTAATACAAAATTCACAAATCCGACAGGATTTCCTGACAAAAAGCAATATACAACAGTTGAAGATATTTATAAAATCACTAGATATGCTATGAAGCTTGAATATTTTCGCGATGTTGTAAAAAAACCCCGTTACGAAATGAAGCCCACTAACAAATACAGACAAAACAGATATCTTGACAACAAAAATAAATTTTTGAGTGCAACATCCACTGATAAATATTACACCGTGAGGGCAAAAGGTGTTAAAACATCCTACATTGACGACAAAAAATGCGGTGTTATACTTTTTTACGAAACAGACAAAATGTCTATGATTTCAATAGTTGCCAACTCTAAAGTAAAAGATGAAATTAATCATTCTTACGAAGATACAAAAAAACTGATAAATTTTGGCCTTGAATTTTATGAGAGCGTAAAAGTAATATCCGCAGGAGATATCCTTGCAGAGGTGGAACTAACTAACGGAAAAGGTCACGACCGCATACTTCTTGAGGCTAACGAAGATGTGCACGTAAATCTTCCAAAAGATTATGACGAAGATAAACTTGAAACCCGTGTCATTCTTGAGAATAAGATAAAAGCTCCAATTAAAAAAGGTAAAATTTTGGGAAGTGCCACCGTATACTATGACGGTGAAGAATACATCTCAAGCTCTCTTACTTCTCCCATTGAAGTTAAAGCAAATTACATTAAAGGATTCTTTTCGGCAATATGGAAGGTTATTTCCGCACCTGCTCTTCTGATTGTTCTGGGGATACTTCTTATAATAGCAGTGTGGGCGATTTTGTTGTTTAATAACAAGAAAAAGAAAACTTACAAATTTGATAAAAGAAGGTAAAATTTTACACAAAAATGCAGACAGTAAAAGAAACGCTTTTACTGTCTGCATTTTTTAGTCAAGATTTTCTATAAACTTTGCCAACTTTGAAATTGCTGCACTACGATGACTGACTCTGTTTTTTTCATCATCAGTAAGCTCTGCAAACGTCTTATCCAATGGCGGATAATAAAACACAGGATCAAACCCAAAACCATTTTCACCTTTGAGAATGTTTGTTATGTAACCTGAACACTCACCCTCAAAGCTATATTCCCTGCCATCAGGAAGAATAAGAGCAATCACACTCACAAACTTTGCCGCTCTGCCCTCATAGGGAACACCTTCTAAATTTTTAAGAAGCTTTTCAATCCCTTGCATAGGAGTGGTATTCTCTCCTGCATAGCGGGCGGTGTATACACCGGGATCGCCATTAAGATAGTCAACCATAAGTCCGCTGTCATCGGCAATAATCGCACATTGTGTATAGGGTTTTATTGCTCGTGCTTTTAGAAAAGCATTATCAACAAATGTATCGCCCGTCTCTTCGACATCAATGTCAACGCCTATCTCCATCTGACTCATAACATTGTGAGGAGCAAGGATGTTTTTTATTTCCTTGACTTTCCCTTGATTGTTTGTAGCTACAATTATGTCCATATTCGCAGTTCCTTTCAGTGCAAATAATTTTTACTTTCTAAAAACAAAAAATTCACGTTGTTCATCATAAGCAGGTTCACACATTTTAAGATCACCATAGTGTCCCACAAGTGTAAGTCCTGCATTTTGGGCTTCTTCTACAAGAAATTCTGTGCTGTAATATCTTTGTGTGTGATTCTCCTTAAATCTTCTGTAGGTGCCGTCACCATTATCAATGAAGAAATTAAGTTCAAAATCCAGAATGTCATCTTCATAATAATTATCCCAAGTATAAAAGATTCCGTTTTCCTCAGAAATAAGCGTGTTGTCCCCCAGAATATTTTCAAACTTATGAAGAGTATTAACGTCAAAGATAAAGATTCCTCCGGGATTAAGATAATTATTCACCAGGCGAAATAATTCTTCTATATCTGCCGTATCTGTAATGTAATTTACGGTATCCAGCATACTTAAAAATACATCCACGGTTCCATACAGTTCAAATTGGCATATATCCTGATTGAGATACAATATGCTGTTATCAGTGTTCTTTTCTGCAGCAACATTTAGCATTGCATCGGAATTATCTATACCAATACAATCATGTCCCCTCTTTTGCAGCAAAGTACACACTGTCCCGGTACCGCAACCTAAATCACATATTAAGTTGTCTTTTCTGCCCAGATGCTTTTCTATGAGTTTTTCCACATAGTCTGCCCTTTTCTGATATTCAACATCATCGGTAAGAGCATCATACACATATGCAAAATCGCCGTAGCACATTATGTTTTCCATAACATTCTCCAAAATTATTTGTTATCCAGTTTATCCAGCACATCAACATAACCCTCTTCGCCATATGTAAGAGCATTGTTTACCCGACTTATGGTTGCAGTGCTGGCACCGGTGGCGGATACAATATCAGTATAGACCTTTTTTTCGCGAAGCATAGCGGCAACCTCCAGCCGCTGTGCCATTGCTTTTACCTCAGAAACAGTACACAAATCTGCGAGAAATCTAAGACACTCCTCAGTGCTGTCAATGCACACAAAAGCCTCTGCCAATTTCTCTATATTCTTTTCGTCAAATTTTTTTATCATAATACCACCGCCTCAAATTATAACTTTTTGAGTTTTGCCACAGATGCAAGAAGTTTCTTTGTGCCTACATTATCAAACAATATTTCAAGCATATGGTCACCGCCGGATGGAGTAACAGATATGACCATACCGTCTCCAAACTTCCTGTGATTTATTCTGTCTCCTTTTTTTAGTTCACAAGTACTGTTTGTTGAAACCATCGAGGATGCCTTGAAAAGACTGTATTTATCGGATATGGTGTCCATAGTCATCTTCTTTGGTGTGCCAAAGGCTGCCGTGCCAAAGCTATCAAAGTTTTCTGACTTAGGCTTATAGGAATAATCACTGTCAAAGCGTCTTGCAATGAAATTTTTCTTTTGAGTTGAATCTTCTATAAGATTATCGGGTATCTCATCAACAAACGGTGAAAGAAGCTGCGGCGAAGTCTGACCGTAAATGGTTCGATATCTTGCAGCTGTCATATAAAGAAGCTGTCTTGCACGTGTAATACCAACATAGCAAAGTCGTCTCTCTTCCTCCATACCGCCCTCTTCCGCTTCGGACATGGCACTTGGAAACAGTCCCTTTTCCATACCGCACATAAATACGACAGGAAACTCAAGGCCTTTTGCAGAATGAAGAGTCATAAGGACAACAGCATCCTGTTCGGAATCCAGATTATCAACATCAGAAACAAGGGAAATGTTATCCAAAAATCCTTCAAAGCTCGGGTTTTCTACTGTATTCTGATACTCATAAGCCTTGGAGCGGAATTCCTCAATATTTTCTATGCGTGACTGTGCCTCCCGGGGATCCTCGCCAAGAAGTGACTCCGTGTACCCTGTTGTTTCCAGAAGATCATCTATGAGGGATGTAACCGGTATCTTATCTTTTTTATCCATTAAGTTATTAATTATTTCTGCAAATTCTTTTATTCTTGACAGAGAACGGTCAAGTGCTTCGTCATACTGAGAATCAGTAATTATTTCGAACATACTCTTTCCAAGACTTGAAGCCAATGCTTCAATTTTGCCAACAGTGGAATCACCAATACCCCTCTTTGGAACATTGATAATTCGTGTGAGATTAACATCATCTGTAGGATTGTAAATAACTCTCAGATACGAAAGTATGTCTTTGATTTCTTTTCTATCGTAGAATCTTAAACCTGCAAGAATTCTGTATGGACAAGTAAGATTTTCTTCAAATGCTCTTGTCTGGGCATTTGTACGATAAAGAATGGCAAAATCACCATACTTATACTTGCCCTCGGATACGAGCTTTTCGATAACAAAATTTATGTACGATGCCTCTGATATCTGATCGTCTGTTACATAGAGCTTAATTTTTTCCCCGGCGCCCGCATCGGTCCAGAGCTTCTTTTCTTTTCGCTCTTTATTGTTTCTGATGACATCATTTGCGGCATCAAGAATATTCTGGGTAGAACGGTAATTCTGCTCAAGCTTGATAGTTTTTGTTTCCTTGAACTGTTTTTCAAAATCAAGAATATTAGTAATGTCTGCACCTCTGAATTTGTATATACTTTGGTCATCGTCGCCAACAACGCAGAGGTTACGGTGCCCGCTTGCAAGAAGAGCAACAAGTCGGTACTGAATATGGTTAGTGTCCTGATATTCGTCCACAAGAATGTATCTGAATTTATTCTGATAGTAGTCAAGAACATCCGGACATTTTGTAAAAAGTTCAACTGTTTTAAGAAGCAAATCGTCAAAATCAAGGGAGTTGTTATCCATTAGCTTATCGGTATACGCACGGTATATTCTTGCAATGTTCTTTTGTTTGAAATCATACACCTCAGCTTCATACTCTTCGGGTGTTACGCCCCTGCTTTTAAGATCCGAAATTCTTGAAATGAGCATACGAACAGGATACATATCATCACTTAGGTTTAATGCCTTGAGAGTATCTTTAATAAGCTTTTTCTGATCATTTGTGTCATACACATTAAACTCATGCGTGTATTTCTGACCGAGTTTTTCGATATCATAACGAAGAATTCTCAGACACATACTATGAAATGTCTTTATCCACATATCTCCGGCATTGTCAGGAACAAGTGCGGAAATTCTTGTCAGCATTTCCTTTGCAGCCTTATTGGTAAATGTAATTGCAAGAATCTGCCACGGTTTTGCCAGTCCTTTTTCTATGATATGTGCTATTCTTCTTGTAAGAACAGTGGTTTTTCCGCTTCCTGCACCCGCAAGTACCAGAAGCGGGCCTTCTGTTGTAAGAACCGCTTCCTGCTGACGGGAATTTAGTCCATCAAGTATACTCATAAAGATTATTCCTCACATTCGCCTAAAATAATTTGATTTATATAATCCCAGAACATATCAGTTCCCTCGCCGTTTACTGCAGAAAAAGGAATTATTATATCGTCCGACTCCAATGAAAGATCTTTTATTATTCTCATAAGCGACGGCTCAATCTCTGATTTTTTTAATTTATCAATCTTTGATGCCACAATTACGGCTCTTTCACATACACTGCGTATAAATCCAAGCATAACCTTGTCATCCTCGGTAGGTGCATGTCTGCTGTCTACCAAAAGAATAACCTGCATAAGATTTTCCCTGGTGTTAAGATACGTTTCTATCATTGTTGCCCACTTTTTCTTTTCTTCCTTGGAAACTCTGGCAAATCCGTATCCCGGAAGGTCTACAAAATTTACTGTATCATCTATGGAAAAGAAATTGATGGTAGCAGTTTTGCCCGGCTTTGAGCTGGTTCTGGCAAGGGATTTTCTGTTGAGTACCTTGTTAATAAATGAGGATTTGCCAACATTGGAACGCCCTGCAAATGCAACCTCCGGAATGTTGGAATTGGGATATTGCTTGGGAGAAACTGCTGATATTGTGAGTGAAGCGTTGTGTATATTCATTAAATTTAATCTCAACTGCGAAGTGCAGTAGACAGTACTGTATCCATACTGTCTGCAATCACAAAGTTGATATCCTTTCTGATATTATCCGGAAGATCAAAGGTATCCTTGACATTCTCTTTAGGTATAAGTATTGTCTTTATGCCGTTTCTGTATGCGGCAAGGGATTTCTCCTTGAGTCCTCCAATGGGAAGTATTCTGCCGGTAATTGTTATTTCGCCGGTCATCGCAACCTTTTTGCTCACCTTCTTACCGGTAAGAGCTGATATCATAGCGGTTGCCATCGTTATTCCTGCACTTGGGCCATCCTTTGGAACGGCACCCTCCGGAATATGGATATGCATATCCTTCTTCTCGTGGAATTCGCCCGGTATTCCAAGTCTGCCGGCATTTGATCTTATATATGTTATTGCGGCTCTGGCTGATTCTTTCATAACATCACCAAGCTGACCTGTAAGTTCCACCTCACCGTTGCCGTCCATAACATTAACTTCAATAGACAAGGTATCTCCGCCGTACTGTGTCCAGGCAAGACCTGTAGCAACACCAATCTCGTCTTTTTTTATAAGATCTATATCCTCGTATATTCGTCTGTCCAAAAAACTTTCCAGAGATTTTGCGGATACACTTACCGACTTTTTACTTCCGGTTGCTATTTCTGTTGCCGCTTTTCTCATTACGGCAGCAATTTTCCTCTCCAGTTCACGAACACCCGATTCCTTTGTATAATATCGGATTATATCCGATATTGCACTGTCATTAATTCTGAACTGAGATTTTTTGAGACCGTTTTCCGGTAATTGCTTCGGAATAATAAATTCTTTGGCAATACTTAGTTTTTCGTCATCAGTATATCCATTTATCTCGATAACTTCCATTCTGTCAAGAAGAGGACGGTCTATGTTTTCGAGGGAATTTGCTGTCGTTATAAAGAGAACATCGCTAAGATCAATATCACATTCAGTATAGTGGTCACGGAATGCAAAATTCTGTTCTCCGTCAAGCACCTCAAGAAGTGCAGCACTAATATTTCCTCGGGTATCTTGTCCGACTTTATCTATTTCATCAAGAAGTATAAGCGGATTAAATGTGCCTGCTTTTTTTATTGCATTTACAATTCTTCCGGGCATAGCACCAATGTAGGTTTTTCTGTGACCGCGGATTTCCGCTTCGTCGTGAACACCGCCCAGCGACATGCGAACATACTCTCTGCCAAGGGATTTTGCAACGGCTGCAGCTATGCTTGTCTTACCGACTCCCGGAGGTCCCACAAGGCAAATAACCGGAGATTTTTTGCCTTCGGAGAGCTTTCGTATGGCAAGAAATTCAAAAATTCTTTCCTTGACTTTTTTAAGTCCATAGTGACTTTTTTCCAGAATCTCTTTTGACACGGACAAGTCTTCTGTCTCGCAGGTTTTTATACCCCAAGGAAGTTCGGTAAGTAAATCCAGATAATTACGTGCCACTGCTGCCTCGGGTGAAGATGATTGCATTCGTCCGAATCTGTCAAGTTCTTTTTTAAACTTTTCTCTTACTTCATCAGGAAAATTGATTTTCTCCCCTTTTTTTCGGTATATTTCATATTCTTCGTCAGAATTGTCCCCCAGCTCCTCACGGATAACCTTGAGCTGTTCACGAAGATAAAAATCTTTCTGATTATCATCGATGCGTGTCTTAACCTTGACTGAAATTTCCTTTTCTATTTGAAGAACTGCAATCTCGTGTCTCATAACGCTAAGCAGAAGCTGAAGTCTTTCTATGGTATTGCTCTGCTCCAAAAGCTTTTGCTTTTGTTCTATGTCAAGAAAAAGGCTTGAGGATATAAGGTCTGCAAATCTATCGGCATTCTCCTCTTTAACAAAAGAAACATCAACCTCTTCCGGGTGTCTGCCGGCAAGTGTAAAGTACTCTCCTGCAGCTTTTTTTATTTCCCTTACATACGCATCTGTAAGCACCGCGTCCTCAGGGATGAGCTCGTCTGGTATACACGGTGCTGCAAAGCACTGTATAAACGGAGAAAAGTCAAGATAGCTTTCCACCTTTACCCTCTGCACACCTTCCACAAGAATACGCAGATTATCATCGGCTATTTTCAAAACCTGTCTCACATGGCATAGTGTGCCTACAGAATATAAATCCTCACTCTGAGGCTGCTCCACATCAGGATCAATCTGAGCAACAATGAGAATTTTTTTGTCTGTTTTCATAGCAGCCTCAACAGCCTTAATTGAAATTTCTCTGCCAATATCAAAATGTATAACCGCACAAGGAAAAATCGGAACTCCCCTCAGGGCAAGCACCGGATAAACTGCGGATTTATCGTTATCAAATGTATTGTTCATAATCTGTAACCTCATATATTTTCCCAATAATATTAGTATTATACTAAATTATTTAAAATTTTTCAATAGATAAATAATGTTAAAACAAAAATATTTACACTTTGTTGACATTTGTCGTTTTATTTGGTATATTTTTAAGCAGTTGCTTGAGCGGAGGTGATGGTTTGAACAGTATAAAAGGCGTCATATTTGACCTTGACGGAACCCTTGCAGATACTATGGGTATATGGGATCAGAGTGACATAGATTTTCTTTCAAAAAGAGGCATATCGGTACCTGATGACTATATGCAGGAAATAGCACATCTTGGAGCATACAAAACGGCACTATACACTATAGACCGGTTTAACCTTGCCGACACACCGGAGG
>JAZPXS010000160.1:0-2394 GCA_045543775.1 Clostridia bacterium | reverse complement strand
AAGATACTGATAATAAAAAAGTTGCACTTTTACATAGTGTAGGGATTATAAATGGTAAGGGTAATAGAGTTTTTGCACCTAATGACATTTTAACAAGAGAAGAAAGTGCTACTATTCTGTATAGAGTAGCAAAATATATGGAACTTAATATTCCACAATCAACATATAGTGAAGATATTGAATATTATGCTGATAAAGATATGATTTCAGAATGGGCTTTTAATGCTGTTTTCTATATGAAAGAAATGGGCATTATGGTAGGAACAAGTGATGCAGAGTTTTTACCTAAAGACACATATACTGCAGAACAGGCAATAGCGACAGTAATAAGATTATACAACCATAAGTAAGGGGTATTTTTGCATCGAAATAATGAGGACGTGCCTGCTATTTAAAAGGGGCTGTCTCACTAAAAAAGTGAGGCAGCCCCTTTTTGCGTGTTCAGAATTATTTACCCATACGAATAGACTTAATAACAATATTCTTTTCGGGAACATCGCTCATACCAAGTTCGTTTGTACCGGTTTTTACCTGAGAGAGCTTGTCGAGAATATTGAGTCCGGATGTAATCTTACCGAATGCGGCATACTGACCGTCGAGGAAAGTGCTGTCCTCGTCCACGATGAAGAACTGGCTGGATGCGGAGTTGGGATCGTCTGTTCTTGCCATGGAGATTACGCCTTTTGTGTGAGAGAGGGCATTTGTTATGCCGTTGGCATAGAATTCACCAACTATTGGCTCAGCATCTTTTTCCTTGAAGTTTCTGTCATAGCCGCCGCCCTGAATCATAAATCCGTCGATAACTCTGTGGAAAATGAGGTTGTCGTAAAACTCATTTTTAACAAGCTTTTCGAAGTTCTTGACAGTTTCGGGAGCAAGGTCGGGATAAAGCTCGCCCTTCATTGTGCTTCCGTCAGCAAGGGTTATTGTAAAGTATTTTTTGTTTTTAAGAAGCTCGGGAAGTTCTTCAAGGTCCTTGGCAATCTTGTCTTCTGCTGCTTTCTGTTCTGCCTTGTACATTTCAAGGTCTATTGTTTCCATAATAGGACGGATAAACTTGAAGGGAGTGGAAGCTGTGTATTCTGCTCCGAGGCCATAGGTTGCACACACTACAGCTACCGCTTCGTCCATAGATGCACCTGCATTGCAAAGTCCCATAACATTGCACAGATATGTGCCGAAGGGAGCATCGCCCTGAGCTTCGCCCCATGTAGCGTCATCGGGATAGTCCTCGCCGAGTCCAAGGAGTGATTTAAGCTCCGAGGCAGAGGGGAAACCGTTCATTTTTGCAAAGTTATCTATAGAGATGGAGTTGTGAACAAGAGTATAGAGCTTATCTTTGTTATCTTCGTAGCTTAAACCTGCAACTGCCTCAAAGATTTCTACATCCACTTCGCCGGCATCTACAAGATCTTTGAGTGTTAATCCCTCATAGTAATCCACATAAGGGCATCCGTCGGGAGTTGTAACGAGAATTGTCTTGGTTCCGTTGTCCCATTCTACCTTAAAACCGAATTCTTCCGCAATGGCACGCAGGGGTGTGTAGGTGGTTGTTCCCTCAAAGAGTATGGGGGCAACATCCATTTCCTTTTCACCGTCGGGGGTTTTCATTATGTTACTGCCAATCTGAAGCGTAATGGTCTTGCCGTCTCTGGTTACCTTGATTTCCTTGGTTTCCTGCACCCATTCAACCTGGGCACCGGTGCTTTCCAAAAGGGCACGGATGGGGATGAGTGTTCTTTGGTTTTCCACTACTGTTTCGGTATTTACCATAGTTGTGTCGGAGATAATTTTGATTTTTACATCAACCTCCGCTTTGGGTACGGTGTTATCCACCAGAAAATCTGTGGAATTGTCTGCAAATGCAGTGATGGATATGCACATTACAAGTGCAAGCAGTGTACAAAGTAATCTTTTCATTTTTGGTTTTCCTTTCTACTTAGTCATTTTTTCCTGCTTTACTTTTTTCTCAATGACATCTCTGGAGGCAAGCTCTTTTTTGATGTCTTCTATTTCAATTCCTGCTTCTATCATAAGCACCAGGGTGTGATAGCACAGGTCAGAAATTTCGTATATAGTTTCCGCCTTGTCCTCGGCTTTGGCGGCAATTATTACTTCGGTACATTCCTCACCGACTTTTTTGAGGATTTTGTCAAGACCTTTCTGGAAGAGATAGGTGGTGTAGGAACCCTCGGGAAGCTCTTTCTTTCTCGTTTTGAGCTTATCCATAAGGTTATCCAGACAAAAATCTTCTCTTTCGCCAAAAATCACATCATTAAAGCAGGATTCTGCTCCCGTGTGGCAGGCAGGACCGTCTTTTATTACTCTAACCTCGAGAGCATCGGAGTCGCAGTCTGCGGTAATTGACACTATGTGCTGATAGTTGCCGCTTGT
>JAZPXS010000159.1:0-16404 GCA_045543775.1 Clostridia bacterium | reverse complement strand
CATGGCTACGATCCGACTTCTTTTGTTATGAAGCTGTTCCCTGTTTTAGACCTAGGGAACATACAGTTATCAAAAAATGTAGTTAATTCCGATGATGCCATCTATGATGAACTTCTGGAGAATATAATCTGCATAATAAATGAAAACCAAGAAAAAAATCCGGGGTACAAACTTGCCGTAAACATATATGTCGAAAAGATTTTTCTCACAATAATAAGGAATATGAAATACCGGACTTTGGCAAATAATGCCCTGACAAAGCTTGAAAACAAAAATGTTTTTTTGAATTCCGTTACAGACTTTCTGAATGAGCATTTTGCAGACAAATTTACCATTGATGATGTATCAAAGCACCTTAACTACACAAAGAGTTATTTTTGTCACTATTTCAAAAAAACAACAGGTATTACCTTCTGGAAATATTACACCATATTTCGTCTCGAAAAAGCAATCCGGATGATGAAGCAATTCCCCAAAAAATCATTTGCGGAAATCGCTGAAAATTCAGGCTTCAAAAATATACGTTCATTTAACCAGTCATTTAAAGAATACCACCAATGCAGTCCCGGAAAATATATGAGCAAATATTATGGGTAGCCCGCAATAAATTGACACAAAGAAAGTTGTTGCATACAAAAACCCCACCCCTTTGCGGACAAAGGGGTGGGTAAAAGAAAGGGGATATATAGTCTGCCTTGCAGACCAAGGCATACAACGGTAGTTATGTCGTCTTACTGAACTGACGGCATTTCTTCGCCAAGGACAAGCTCGATATTATGTTTTTTGCCCTGGCGGTAAACAGTCACGGTCATTTTGTCACCGGGCTGTTTTTTGTTTTTAATTTCATTTATATCTTCGACGGTCTCTACTTTCTTACCGTCACAGGAAGTGATTATATCACCGATTTTTATTCCTGCAAGATATGCGGGGGAATCGGGAGTCATACTGGATACATAAACACCCACTGTAAGGTTTTCATAAACCTCAGCATCTCTCTCGGTTACGGCTCTTCCGCCTATACCGATTACAGGTCTGCCTCTGACATAGCCATTATCTATAAGGTCCTCTATGATAGGCTTTGCTTCGTCAATGGGAATAGCAAAACCGAGTCCCTCAAGGGAGGAAGAGGATATTTTTGCTGTATTTATGCCGATAAGCTGTCCGTAAGCGTTGACAAGTGCACCGCCGGAGTTACCGGGATTTATGGCAGCATCTGTCTGAATGAGGTTGAGCTGCTTATTATCAATTGTCACACTTCTGTTAAGACCGCTTATTATGCCCTGAGTGGTAGTACCGGCAAATTCCTGACCAAGGGGGTTACCGATGGCAATTGCGGTATCTCCGACTCTGAGCTGTGAGCTTTCGCCCATTTTGGCAAAGGGAAGCTCGGAGGCATCAATTTTAAGAACTGCAAGGTCTGTACGGCTGTCTTTGCCTATAACCTTGGCTGTGTAATTCTCATTGGTATTTAGTATTACCTTAACTTCGTTGGCATTTTCTATAACGTGATTATTCGTAACAATATATCCGTCTGAGCTTATTATTACACCGGAACCGCTGCTGCTCTGTTCCTGAGGAGTCTCAAAACCAAAGAATCCATAGTAGCCGTATGTTGCAGTGCTTTTGCTCACAATACCAACAACTGCGGGACCTACCATATCCACAATTTCGGGAGTGGTAAGAGCTTCGTTGCCGTCCTTATCTGCAATGGCTTTGGCTACAACCTTGGCTCCGGCTTTCTTTTCGCCATCGCCCTTTTCGTCAATAACACTGGCAATAAGGCGTTCTTCCTTGATATAGTCTATCGCCTTGGGGATGTAGATACTTCCTGTTACGGAAACCGCCGCAGTAAGTACAATTGCTGCCACAAAAGCATACACGGGAACTCTCTTTTTTGATTTGTTCTGTTTTATATTCGTATTGTAGAATTTATCACTGCCGTATGGAGTGTAGTCAGCATCAAAATGATTTTCGCCTGCTTCGCTCTCATTATCCTGCGAATATGAGGATTGCTGCTCGGACTGAAAGCTTTCGCTTTCAAAGGATTCGGTTCCTTCATTTCTTATGTCGTCATCACTCTGATAAGAGTATTTTGTTTCATCTGAAGATGTGTTTGACATATTGTTTTCAAAATCATCTTTAAACCATTTATATTCATCCATAAAAATTCTCCTTTCTTGCCGGAAGATTTACTGTGATTTTATCATAACATAGCTTTTTTAATAAACTATGAATAAAATGTAAAAAAAATCATAATTCTTTTTCCTGCCCCAATCCGGGAAGTGTAAAGGTAAATACGGTTATTTCATCCACACGGCTGTTTACTGTTATTTCCTCGCCGTGCATATTTATGATACGCTTTACAATATAAAGTCCAAGCCCTGTACCGCTTCTCTCTGCACCTCTGGACTTATCAGCCTTGTAGAATCTGTCCCAGATATTTTTGAGGTCACCCGGCTCTATACCGTGTCCTGTATTTTCTATGGAAATATGAACCTTATCCTTTTTAGGGGTGATATCTATTCCTATTCTGCCTCCGGCAGGAGTAAACTTGACAGCGTTATTAATGAGATTTACAAGTACCTGAGTTATGCTGTCCCTGTCGGCATTAACCATAAGCTTTCCGTCATCAATATTTAAGGATACATCCAAATCCTTTGCGGTTATCATCATTTCAAATTTAATAAGAGTCTGACGCATAAGTTCATTAATATCGAAGTTTGTTCTCTCCATTTTGAACTCGCCGTTTTCCATACGGGTAACCTGCAGAAGACTTGTAATAAGTCTGGAAAGTCTTTTGGATTCCGAGAGTACAACATCAAGATATTCCCTATGGTTTTCCTCCGGTATTGTCCCGTCAATAATCCCCTCCACGAAACCGGAAATAGTTGTTAGAGGAGTCCTGAGCTCGTGAGATACATCGGAAACAAAGCCCTTTCGCAGATTTTCGAGGTTTTCCAGAGAATACGCCATCTCATTTATATTGTGGGCAAGTTCACCAAGCTCATTGTCCGAGGAATACTCCACTCGCTTTTTGAAATTACCCTTGGTAAATTCCTTTACGGCTATATTCATCTTGCCTATGGGACTTGTAATTTTGATTGATAAAAAGCCAAAAAGACAAACCGATAGTATCATTGCAATAATGACTGCAAAAAACATTCGGTTGGTCACAAAGCCGTAAACACTTTTAACCTCGGGAATAAGCTGATTGAACATAACTCCGCCAAAAATCTCGTTTCCGTTTTTTAAAGGTGCTCCGACAGTAAGAATTTTGTTGCCATACTGGTCCTTAAAAATATTTATCGAAACGAGGTTTTCACCCTTCAGTACCGGTTTTGTTACCCGTTCTGTCACAGAATCAAATTCGTCAGCATTTTCATTTTTTCCTGATTGGGCAAGGATTATTCCGTTGTTGTCAAAAACCGTAACGGAGGACTCTGTGGAAGAGCTTACTGTGTCTATTATGTTCTGATACATAATATCCATCATATCGTTACGATGTGTAAAGGCATAGTAGGTGGAATCCTGAATATCCTCTATATTATTCATAAGAACCTTGGATTTCTGCACTATGGCAAAGCTCTCCAGATAGGAAGTAAAATAGAATATCATTCCCACAAAAAGAATGCCTATTGTAAGAAAGCTGTAAAACACAAGGTTTACAATTATGCTTTTTTTCAATTCTACTTCACCTCAAACTTGTAACCTACTCCCCACACGGTTTTGAGCGACCACTTGTCGCTTACTCCCTCCACCTTTTCTCTCAATCGTTTAACGTGTACATCGACAGTTCTGGAGTCGCCAAAATATTCGTAACCCCACACCTCATCCAGAAGCTGGTCTCTTGTAAATACCTTGTTGGGGTGAATACAGAGATAATGAAGAAGCTCCAGCTCCTTTGGAGGTATCTCCATAGTTACTCCGTCAATTACAACTTCGTAAGTACTCATATTTATGGAAAGCTTATCAAAGCTTACTTCCTCGTCAACATCTTCGCTTCCGTCACTTCTGCGGAGAACCGCTTTTAGTCTCGCCACAAGCTCCTTTGGCTCAAAGGGTTTGACCACATAGTCATCGGCACCAAGCTCAAGTCCCAGCACCTTGTCTATGGTTTCTCCCTTGGCTGTGAGCATTATAACAGGTATACGGCTGGTCTTGCGGATTGTTTTGAGTACCTCTATTCCGTCAATACCCGGCAGCATAATATCAAGTATTACTGCCGAGGGCTTTATTTCTTCAACAAGCTTTACCGCAGAATTACCGTCAAAGGCACACTTAACGTCATAACCCTCTCTGGTAAGGTAAAGTCTCAGAAGCTCACATATGTTTTTGTCATCATCAATTACTGCAACTGTATTATTAACCGGCATTTTTCTCAGCCTCCAATCTTTCTGCATTCAAAAAGCTTATAACTATAAGTGCCAGAAGCGGTCCTATAATCATTCCCGAAACTCCGATAAGCTTAAATCCCATATACATAGACACAAGGGTTATTATGGGGTGCATACCAAGCTGACCACTGAGCACTCTGGGTTCTATAAAATGTCTCAGCACCAGCACCACCACATAAAGACTTACAAAACCAATGGCCCTAAAGTAATCTCCCTGAATAAGATATATAAAAGCCATAGGGTTAAGCACAAGTCCCGTACCAAGTACGGGAATGGCATCCACAAGGCTTATTACAAAAGCAAGCAAAATAGAAAACTCAACCTTCATAACTGCAAATCCCGTAAGAAGCACTACGAAAACTACCGCCATAATAATTAGCTGTGCCTTGATGTAGCCGCTGAAAGCCGTGGAAAAAATCTTCCGGATTCTTCTTAATTTGTCAATTATAGCGGGAGATACAAATTTTTTGATTTCCTCCCGAAGCCCTTTTTCGTCATAGCTCATAAAGTAAATTGACATTATAAACACTACCGTGAATATAAGTGCCGAGGGAAGCTTTCCTGCAGCTCCGCCAAGTTTGGGAAGGGCACTTCTGAGTGCAGGAAATATCAAATCCTCCACATCAAAGTTATATCCCTCCGTCAGAGGCAAAATGAGATTTCTCACTTTTTCCGGAAAAGCATCTATTATGTCCCATATAAACACCGGCAAGCCGTCTCTTGTGTCCGAAAACATTCCGGTGATGGTCTGAACCTCACCGATTACCGCCTTTGACACAAAGTAAACAACAAAGCACAGGCCTGCCAATACAATCAGCATGGAGATGAGAACACCTATTCTTTTATGAATATGAAATTTTTCGAGCACCTCCGCAATCGGTCTTATTATAAGCGATATTATCCAGGCAAGCAAAAACGGAAACAAACACGTTACCGCCTTTGGCAGGACAATTATAACCGCCAATATAATAAGAAGTGCATACACCAGTCTTACAAGATTTGTAAGGGCGTCGTTACTTTTTAGAGAACCCATAAAATCATCCTTTTAGTTCTTTATAAATTTTTCCATAAGAAGATGTCCCTCGGGAATCACTGTTCCGCTTTTTTGTGCCTCATCCTCTGTGTAAGAAACGGCAGTGCCTTGGATCTCGGATGTACTGTCGTATATTATGTAGGGAACACTGTCTCTTGTGTGTGTACGAAGCGAAAGGGGTGTCGGATGGTCAGGAAGAATGAGCATACGATAGTCAATACCGCTTTTTTCCAAGTCATCTTTTATGTATTTTACAATTTTTTCATCAATCAGTTCAATTGCCTTTACCTTGTTTTCCACCTCATGTCTGTGTCCGCATTCATCGGGACCTTCAAGATGGATATACACATAATCGCTTCCGCTTTTCAGAGCATTCAATGCGGCATCTGCCTTGCCCTTGTAGTTGGTGTGATAATTTCCTGTGGCACCCTCGACATCCACTACATCAAGACCTGCACAAAGACCTATGCCCTTAATAAGGTCAACGGCACTTATAACAGTTCCTTTCATTCCGTATTTTTCGGTGAAGTTTGAAAGAAGAGGTTTTTTTCCCTCGCCCCATATCCATATGGAATTGGCTTTTTTGAGTCCTCTCTTTGCTCTTTCCAGATTTACAGGGTGGTTATTTAATATGTCAAAGCTTCTTACCATCATATCATATATGATTTCGCTTCCCTCACCCTTGGGGATATAGTCCCCTACCTTTCTTTCCAGTATATCGTGAGGCGGTGTAAGGGTAAAATCATAGGGGCCCTTATCCCACACCATAATGTGTCTGTAGCTTACTCCGGGATAGAAAGAAAACTTGTCGTTTGCAAAAGCATCATTCACTGCAGAAATAAGCACTCTTGCCTCCTCGGTTGTTATTTCGTCGGAGCTATGGTCTATGACGGTCTTATCCTCATATGCACCCTCCTCGGAAAGAGTAACAAGATTACAGCGGAAGATAATATCCGTATCCTTCATATCCACGCCTACGCTTACTGCTTCAAGGGGAGAGCGTCCCGAATAGAATTCAAGAGGATTGTATCCCATAGCGGCAAGATTTGCCACGTCGCTTCCGGGAGAAAGAGTTTCCGGTACGTTAAATACATGTCCTGTTTCGCCCTTTGATGCCATATAGTCCATACAAGGCTTGTTTGCACACTCAAGAGGTGTTCTTCCGCCAAGCTCGTCTACCTTGTAATCTGCCATTCCATCGCCTAATACAACAATATATTTCATAACTGCCTCCAAAAATTATATTTCTTCAAATATATTATGCAACAAAAAACATCAAAAATCTACCCCTAAATAAAAAATTTAATAATTTTAATAAATTTTTTACAGATGCCTTCAATTCTGTGTTGAATTTGTTAAATTAATATAGTATAATGTATATACTATTCAGTAAAGGAGTGCATAATTATGATACTTGTAACAGGCGGAGCAGGATTTATAGGAAGTCACACCTGCGTTGAGCTTATAGAAGCAGGATATGATGTCGCAATTATTGACAATCTCTGTAATTCCAAAAAGGAAAGTATTGACAAAATCCAAAAAATAACAGGAAAAGAAGTTAAATTCTATGAAAATGATTTGCGTGACGAGGAAAGTGTAAGAAAAATATTTACAGAAAATAAAATTGATGCAGTAATTCATTTTGCAGGGCTTAAGGCTGTAGGCGAATCCGTGTCTATGCCATTGGAGTACTATGACAACAACATTATGAGTACACTCGTTCTTTGCCGTGTTATGAGAGAGTTCGGCTGTAAGAAGCTTGTGTTCTCGTCTTCAGCAACAGTGTACGGCAATCCCCACACTGTTCCCATCAAGGAAAATTTCCCCAGATATACCACAAACCCCTACGGAAGCACAAAACTTATGATTGAGGACATTCTCACAGACCTCCACACCTCGGATAACGAGTGGTCAATTGTTCTGCTGAGATACTTTAACCCCATCGGTGCTCACAAAAGCGGTCTTATCGGAGAAAACCCCAACGGTATTCCCAACAACCTCGTTCCGTACATAGCACAGGTTGCAATAGGAAAGCTGGATCACCTGAATGTATTTGGCGATGACTACCCCACAAAGGATGGTACGGGAGTAAGAGACTACATCCATGTGGTTGACCTTAGCAAAGGTCATGTAAAGGCTCTGGAAAAAGCCGGCAGCTGCACCGGAGTCAATGCCTACAATCTCGGAACAGGCAACGGCTACAGTGTGCTTGAGGTTGTGAAAGCCTACGAAAAAGCCTGCGGCAGAGAAGTAAAATACGAAATCGCTCCAAGACGTCCGGGAGATATTCCCGAGTGCTATGCCGATACAGAAAAATCCTTTAAGGAACTCAACTGGAAGGCAGAACTTGGAATAATCGAAATGTGCGAGGATTCCTGGAGATTTACACAGAATAATATTTAATTTTTAAAAAACTTAAGGCTATGGCAACCCAAAATTGCAATAGCCTTTATTTTTTTGTTTTATAGGTCAGATATTATACCCAAGCTCAAATGCCTTTAAATTAACTTCAAGGAATTTTGGAGGCACTGTTGTCTTGATGGTTTCTACCCACTTTTCGTATGGGATATCCGTGCTTTTTGCCATTATTCCTATGAGGACAACATTAACTGCCTTGATGTTTCCCGCTTCCTTTGCGAGGGAAAGAGCATCAACGGTTTTGATGTCAGCCTTTTCGGCAATTTTTTCCGCAATATTTTCGGGATACTGTGCCGCACCTGTTATTACAGGCATCGGGTCCATACACTGAGTATTTACGATAATCTGACCGCCTTTTTTGAGATACGGAAGTGCTCTGTAAGCCTCCAGCATCTCAAAAGCGAGGATTATATCTGCTTCGCCCCTGTCTATAATCGGAGAGTAAACCTTTTCTCCGTACTTAACATACGTTACAACGCTTCCTCCGCGTTGGCTCATTCCGTGTACTTCGGAAACTTTTACATCGTAGCCCTCATTTATTACGGTATTACCAAGAATTCTGCTGGCAAGAAGAGTACCTTGACCTCCCACGCCAACAATCATTATATTTTTTGTCATTTAGAGTCTCTCCTCTGTGAATTTGTACAATCTCTTATCTGGGTTCGGAATTAAGACGGATGCAGTTTCCTTTCTTATAGAAAACATAGTCCTTCTTGTTGCCTATTGTAGAAATGGTTACTGTGTGCTTACCGTCAGCAAGCTTGTTTAAATCAATTTTACATTTGTAAGGTGCTTTGCTTGACATTGTGTACCATTTTCCGTCTATAAAATAGTTTACCGTGAGAACAGGATATCCCGGAATGTGTGCAAGTGTATAGAAGTTTACAATACCGTTTGAATCTGCATCTATGTTTCCGGCATTTCCTACTGATTGGAATACAAAATTTGCATTCTTGCCGTATTCTCTTATGTATGCACCGCTTCTCTTGGCTTCGTTAAAGATTTCGCAGGCATAAGGATAGGCAGAAATATTATAGCTTTCATTGGCACCTTTTCTGTAATAATCAAAGTAGTTTATCATCTTTATCTGGGGATATTTCATAATTACATTCCACAAAAGATTTCTCATACGGGGTTTAGTCCACTCTGTCAGGTTTTCGCCAAATTTATTGCTTGTTGCAACACCGCATTCGCTGAGCATTACGGGCTTTCTTATTTTGTTCTTCTTAAGGAACTCCATAAATGGCTTAAGCTTGTTTGTTGCCCAGGCGTTGTCACCTGTCATAAAGAAAATGCTGTCCTTTGTGCTTGTGTTCTTTTTTCCCTGAAAATACTTCATAGTATAACAGCTGACGCCTACCCAGTCAACATACTCATCACCGGGATAATAATATTCAAAGGGTCTGTCAAGAGCACCGATATCATTGGGTGACCACACAACACCAAAGTTGGGGTATTCCTTTATCATCTTTGCCACATTACGGAATATCTCCACATATTTCTTGGGGTTATCGCCAAGACTTGAGCAGTTCATTTCGTTGGCAAATCTTATGAGCATAGGCTTGTTGTACTTATTGAGATTATTCAGAGTTTTTCTTACGGTGTTGTAGTTAACCTTTGACAAGTCATAGATTGTCCATCCGATTAAAGTAACAACATTATCCTTTGGAATAATAGTGTTTGCCGGATAATACAAATCTGTGTTGTTCATTTCATCTATGTTTGTGATGTAGGAACCAAGTGGCTTGAATTTTGCGGAATTATCCACGACAGTTCCAAGATATGTTCCGCCTCTCGGTTCAAATTTTTCATAGAAATACGGTGCGGAATCATAGGAATCTTCTGCGTAGAGTTCAAAATCAACAGCCGACACCATAGCTTTTCTTTCCTCGAAAAGCTTGCCCCAATCCGGTTGCGGAAAAGCATATGCCAGCACCGATGATGCCATACTAAGCACTAAAATAAAAATAATCGAACTTACAAAAAATCTCTTTTTCATAGAAATTCTCCTTTTTAGTTATAAAGCTATTATCTTTTCTCTATTGCCTCAAAGGGACAAACATTTGTGCAAAGTCCGCATCCGTTACACTGGGTAGCATCTATAACTACTTTGTTATCCTTTATGCTTATTGCGGGACATCCGAGCTTCATACACATTTTACAGTTTTTGCACTTGTCGGTTATCACACATGTTCCGCTGTACTTAACTGTTTTTAAAAGTGCACAAGGTCTCTGTGCGATTATTACGGAGGGTTCTTCCCTTTCTGTTTCGGTCTTTACTACCTTTTCAAATTCCTTTACATCAAAGGGATCGCAAACAGTAACATGCTCAACCCCGATTGCCTTGCAAAGAGCAACAAGATTTACCTGTTTGGTTTCCTCACCTCGGATTGTATAACCTGTTGTGGGGTTATCCTGATGGCCCGTCATACCCGTAATTGAGTTATCAAGAATAATCACGGTATTTGCACCCTTGTTGTAGACTATATCCACAAGACCTGTTATGCCGGAATGCATAAAGGTCGAATCACCTATTACAGAAACCAGCTTCTTGTTAAATTCCTTGCCTCTTGCCTTTGCCATACCGAGTGCCGCACTCACTGATGCACCCATACAAATTGTGGTGTCAACAGACTGTAAAGGTGCAACTGCACCGAGAGTATAACATCCTATATCACCGGAAACAACAAGTCCCAGCTTCTTTAATACATAGAATGTTCCTCTGTGGGGGCATCCTGCACACATAACGGGAGGACGGACAGGGATGCTCTCCTCCAGCTTTGCACATTCCTTGGGCTCGCTTCCGAGAACTGCGGAAGCTATCATAGAAGGTGTGTATTCTCCGAGAAGAGTAAATACCTCCTTGCCTATAACATCTGCTCCTATGGATTTGCAGTATTCCTCAATAACGGGATCAAGCTCTTCCACTACATAAACCTTGTCGTATTTTGCGGCAAAGTCCTTTATCTTCTTTTCGGGAAGAGGATAAACCATACCAAGCTTTAAATAATCTGCCTTGTCGCCAAGAGCCTCTTTTGCATACATATATGCAATACCTGCGGTAATTACACCTATTTTTGAGCCGTTTTCCTCAACGGTGTTAAGGGGTGAAGTTTCTGCAAACTCCTTAAGAGCGGCTATTCTTTCTTCAACAACTACATGTCTCTTCACCGCATTTGCAGGCATCATAACAAACTTTCCTATGTTCTTTTCATAGGGCTTAAGCTCTGCATTTTCTCTCTCCTCAAGCTCCACAAGACTCTGGGAGTGGGACACTCTGGTGGAAAGTCTTATAAACACGGGGGTATCGAACTTTTCGGAAAGCTCAAAGGCATATTTTGTAAATTCCTTACATTCGGAAGAATCCGCAGGCTCCAGCATTGCAATCTTGGATGCTTTTGCATAGTGCCTTGAATCCTGCTCATTCTGGGATGAGTGCATACCCGGATCATCCGCAACGCAAAGCACAAGTCCGCCGTTTACTCCTGTGTAGCTTACTGTAAACACAGGATCCGCCATAACATTTAGTCCCACATGCTTCATACAACTCATAGCACGGGCACCGCCTATGGAAGCACCGATTGCCACTTCTGCCGCAACCTTTTCGTTTGGTGCCCACTCGGCATATACTTCTTCAAATTTTACAATTTCTTCGGTAATCTCGGTACTGGGAGTTCCGGGATAGGATGCAACAACGCCCACACCTGCTTCATAAGCACCACGGGCAACTGCGGCATTACCAAGCAATAATTTCTTCATAAGTATTATTTCCTTTCCTACTTAATTTCGTTCTGCTGTGCAACTACACTCTTTCCGCAGTAAATTTCACGCAGCTTGGGTTTTTCTATCTTACCCGTAGGATTACGGGGAACATCGGCAAAAATAATCTTGTAAGGTCTCTTGTATCTGGGAAGATCCAGACAGAAGTCGTTTACTTCCTCTTCTGTAAGTGTCATACCTTCCTTTACCTGAATGATTGCTGCGGCAATTTCGCCAAGTCGTGCATCAGGAAGACCTATTACTGCAACATCGCTTATAGAATCGTTCTTGCGGAGGAAGTCCTCAATCTGTACGGGATAGAGATTTTCACCGCCTGAAATAATAACATCCTTCTTACGGTCAACAAGGTATATAAAGCCGTCCTCGTCCTCTCTTGCCATATCTCCGGTATAGAGCCATCCGTCAGAGAGTACTTCGGAGGTTGCTTTTTCATCCTTGTAGTATGCAGTCATTACGCCGGGGCCTTTTACGGCAAGCTCACCTACATCGCCCTTTGCAACTTCATTGCGGTTTTCGTCAACAATTTTTGTCTGCCATCCGAAGCCTGCCTTACCGATTGCACCAACCTTGTGCTCATTTTCCACACCAAGATGCACACATCCGGGGCCGATAGACTCGGAGAGACCATAGTTTGTATCATATGCGTGATGGGGAAAGAGTGTCTTCCAACGCTTGATAAGGCTTGGGGGTACCGGCTGAGCACCAATGTGCATAAGACGCCACTGTGACAGGTCATAATCTTCTATATTAATATCTCCTCTGTCGATGGCATCGAGAATATCCTGTGCCCAGGGAACAAGAAGCCACACGATAGAGCATTTTTCCTCGGATACGGTTTTGAGAATCCATTCAGGCTTGATACCCTTGAGAAGTACCGCCTTGCCGCCTACAAGGAAAGAACCAAACCAGTGCATCTTTGCTCCGGTATGATAAAGAGGCGGTATGCACAAAAATACATCGTCCTTGGTCTGACCGTGGTGATTTTGCTCAACCATTGCGGCATGGGTAAGGCTTCTGTGCTTATGGATAATAGCCTTTGGAAATCCTGTTGTACCTGATGAGAAATAAATTGCGGCGTCATCATCGTCTGTGAGCTTTATTGCAGGACTTTTGGATGAGCAGTATGTAACAAGCTCATCGTAGCTCTCTGCAAATGTGGGGCAGTCTTCCCCTAGATAAAGCCAGAGCTTCATATGATTTACTCTGGAGCAAATCTGCTCTACACGTCCGGTAAATTCAGGACCGAAAACGATGGTATCCGCATCTGCAAGATCAAGACAGTACTTGATTTCATCCGCAGCATAGCGATAGTTAAGCGGAACTGCCATTGCACCGGTTTTGAGAACACCAAAGTATATGGGAAGCCATTCGATACAGTTCATAAGAAGTATCGCAACCTTGTCCCCTTTTTTTATTCCTCTGGTAAGAAGAAAGTTAGCAAAACGGTTTGCCTGCTTATTGAACTCACTCCATGTAAGCTCCTTGCGGTATGCCTCCTTGGGATTTGCTTCAATAAGAGAATACTCTCTCCACGTCATACGGCGTGTGTCCTCATTTTTTGGATTTATCTCCACAAGAGCAATATCCGCAGGGTAAAAATCTGCATTTTTCTGTAAAATTTCTGTGATTGGCATTTTTCTTATCCTTTCAATTCTGCTTTTTGGGGACGAAAACAAAAAAATCCCGTCCTCACGAATAATCCTGAGGACGAGACTAATCTCGTGGTACCACCTCGGTTCACTCCTGCCTCACGACAGAAGCCTTATCGGGTACAACCTGATACCCTAGTTCTGTAACGGGAACTCCCGATGCATCCTACACAAGACATAACGCCTCTTCAGAGCACAGCTAACGGAATGTATTCGAAACTGTTATCCTCATTGTCTCGCACCATCCGACAACTCTCTCAAAATTCAAAACAGTCCTACTTGTTTCCGCTCATCGCCTTTATATATAAAACTAAAATGAGTATATCACAGTGACATTGCTAAAGTCAATAGCGTTTTTCAAAAAAGTCAATTAATTGGTCTTTACAAAAGATTCTGCCAGATGTGTGTAATAATCCTCATAAATACCGCTGTATTCCTTGGGATATACAAATTCTATATATCTTACATAATCGTCAACATAGCATTTGTAATTGTACACCACAGAGTCTTTTACACAACGGAGAACAAAGTATCCGTCATAAGTTTCGTAAAACTCTCCTGCTGTACCGAGCTTGGCACATATCATATTCTTTAGAGATGATTCATCCTGCATCCTGGAATTTGCACAAACTCCGATATCCATATATGCAGTCTGATTTTTGGCTTTGTACCGGATTTCTCCGCCGGCTTCCGACACAAAAACAAAGTCGGAGGGAATGGCACATTCGTAGCCGTATTCAGCACTGCTGAGTGTCTTCGGATTATCCTCCGGAACATCAAATTCAACATCCGAGGAAAACTCAAACGCTGTATCTACAACTATTTCTGTTTTTTCCTCTATTCCTTCGCTCTCACCCTCCTCCGGAACTACAATCTCCGGTTCTTTCACAGAGGGTTCATCCTGCACCGCCGGAGCATCAGAAACAGGCGTTTGCACATCGTTCTTAGCTTCTTTGTCCTGATTTCCCAAAAGCACAATCGCAAGTACTGCAGAAAGACCTATAACAACAGTAATCAGAAATACAATAAAGAACACCAGAATTCCGTTTTGCTTTTGGGGTTTGGCTTTTACGCTTTTCTCCGGCATTCTTTCATAAACAACCTGTTTCGGGGCCTCCTCAACAGTATCCTTTGTATATACATCTGACTGTTTTACAACCGGTATCTTCATAGTGGCTGTCATATCGGAATTATCTGTATTTGTGTCAACTGCTGTATCTTCATCCAAAGAAGAACCGCAGGAATTACAAAAAAGCGAATCCTCACTGACATCTGCAAAGCATCTGGGACATTTCATACATATGCCTCCTTTTAGATTTCCTATATATATAGTAATATATCGCAGGTTTTTTGTCAATCGTAATATTGATTTGATTTGTCTAATGTTGTATAATAATCTCAGTAATTTTATTTTTTATACACAAGGAGGCAAAAAAATGAAAAAATCAGTTATCATTCTCACGGTAGTCGCCCTTATGCTCTGCTTTGTTTCATGCAAAAAATCAAACACTTCCAATGAAATATGGAAAGATGCTATCTATACAGAGGATACCGAAATCGGCAAAGGTGACAAAACCATAACATTTACCGTTACCGCTCTTGACAAAAGTGTAACATTTACCGTAAATACCGACAAAAAAACCGTGGGAGAAGCTCTTAGCGAATGTAATTTGCTTGAAGGTGAGCAAGGTCCCTACGGTTTGTATGTAAAAAAAGTCAACGGCATAAGAGCCGATTACGAAAAAGATAATGCATACTGGTCATTTATGATAGACGGAAAAGCTTCCATGGAGGGTGTAGACCTTACAGAACTCGAGGACGAGGGAAACTATGGATTTACATATATGACTCAGGAGTAATTTATAGTCCTTTCATTTTGTCTGATGGACTTACTCCGTAAAACTTCTTAAAAACTTTTCCGAAATACAGTGAATCCGTGTAACCGACAGAATACGCAACATCCTTGATATTATAGAAATCTCCGCTGTCTATTATGGATTTGGCGTGGGAGATACGCTTGCTTATAATGTAGTTCTGTGGATTTGTCCTGAATCTGGCAATAAAAATTTTGCGGAAATATGTGTCGGAAACTCCGCACAAGTGATGGAGCATCTCTGCTTTAAGGGAAATGTCGTATATATGCTCTTTGAGATACACTACCGCCGGATCAATAATATGAAATTTGTGGCTGTCAGAATAATTGATATGCTCAATATTGCTGACATATGACATAAGGTCGTAGAAAACCGATATACACTTGTATCTGTCAGAGGGGGTTCCGAACTTCCACTGCTCGGTAAAACTGTTTTTGATGTAATCTGCTCCGTAGAAGTTATCCAGAGAGTATGTTCTCACATCTGTTTCATCAAAATCTGCCTCAAAGTTTATGGAGGTGTAAGTGCTGGGTTCTGCTGATGTTATATGATATTCATACTTTGAGCCTTTGGGAATAAATATCATTTCCCCTGCATTCACGGTAAAACTCCTGTCGGAAAAGTCGTAACGAACGCATCCTGTCAGCCTGGTTATAAAGGCATGATGCTTCCTGCACTCTATCTTGCCGTGCATCTTCCCGTCAGTTTTCATCGAAAACATTATTTTTAAGTTTTCCATATTATCAAACACAAAACCACCGCCATTTTTCTGCATATATGCTAAATACATTTTAACATATACCGACAAATCTTGCAATACATCAACGGCACAAAGAGTTCGGATTTTTCCATATTGTTATGTTATTTCTATTTTAAGGCCGAACTTTTCGTCATTTTTTGAGTAGACACACTTCAAAAATTGTGCTACAATGTTAAAAAGCCTGTCGGACAGGACAGGCTTTTTAAGCATGAATCGTTTCGCAACAAATGAACCGATGCGTGTGCATTAAAAAATGCGCCGACAACAAAGCCGACGCACGAAAAATGCACAGCTCTTTTTGTTGCGACACAAACTCACATTCCATCATAAATGTATGCGAATCAAGCATGCATTTTTACCAAAATAAAAATACATACTTGTCCTAAGCGTAATATTAAGTTTTGTGTGGTACCCATATTATACCATAATAATATAGTTTTTACAAGTTATAATTTAATCTTTACTTTTGTATCTAATGTTGACAGCTTGGATTGGC
>JAZPXS010000158.1:0-3870 GCA_045543775.1 Clostridia bacterium | reverse complement strand
CAGGTATGCATCTTGTAATTGCAACACAGAGACCGGTTGTTAAGTTCATCACAGGTAATATCAAGGCGAATGTACCAAGCCGTATATCCTTTATGGTTGCAAGTGCCAAGGACTCTATTACCATACTTGATATGGCAGGAGCAGAAAAACTTGTCGGCAAGGGCGATATGCTCTATATGCCCGTTGGTGAGACAAAGCCTGCAAGAATGCAGTGTGCCTTTGTCTCCGATGCAGATGTTAAAAAGGTAGTGAGTGAGGTATCGGAAAACTGCCACGCAGTATATGATGCCGATGTTATAGAACAGCTTGAAAAGGAAGATGAGTACAAGCCCGACGGTGACGATCCCGGTGAGGCAGATGATCTCCTTGCTGAGGCAATAGAGATGGCGGTAGACAGCGGACAGATATCCACATCTCTTCTCCAGAGACGTTTCCGCATTGGCTACAACCGTGCCGGAAGCATTATAGACCAGATGGAGGCAAGAGGTATCATATCCGGTCTTGACGGAAACCGCCCGAGACAGGTTCTCATAACAAGAGAGCAATACAACGAAATGCTTATGAAATAGGTGCAATATATGTCAAATCACGGTTTTCTTCCCGTATGCAGGGAGGATATGGACAAGCTTAATATTAATGAACTGGATTTTGTCTATGTATCGGGCGATGCCTATGTGGATCACCCGAGCTTTGGCCACGCAATAATATCCAGAGTTCTTGTGAGCCGCGGCTACACCGTGGGCATAATAGCTCAGCCTGACTGGAAAGATACGGAGGATTTTAAAAAACTTGGAAAACCCAAGTATGCTTTTCTGGTATCTGCAGGCAATATAGATTCTATGGTAAACCGCTATACTGTCAACAAAAAGGTTCGTTCCGACGACTCCTACTCTCCCGGAGGAAAAGGAGGGCAAAGACCTGACAGAGCAACCATTGTGTATTGCAACAGAATCCGCGAGGCATATCCCGGTGTTCCCATAATTATCGGGGGTATAGAGGCAAGCCTCAGACGATTTGCTCACTACGATTACTGGGACAACAAGGTTCGCCGTTCCATACTTCTCGATACCAGGGCGAATGTCCTCATATACGGAATGGGCGAGAGGGCAATAGTTGAGCTTGCGGATGCTATGAAAGACGGCAAAAGCCTTTCCGACACCAATGTTGACGGCTGTTGTTATGTACGCAAAAGCCTTGAAAATATAGGCGAATATGTGGAGATTCCCTCCTGCGAGGAAGTCCAGAGTGACAAAAAAGCCTATGCCATAGCCACAAAAATGCAGTTTGACGGGCAGGATCCCATACGCTCAAAGCCCCTTGTGCAGAAGCACTACGACAGATATCTTGTGCAGAATAAACCCATGATGCCCTTAAATACCAAGGAGCTTGACAGTGTGTATGCACTGCCCTTTATGCGTACATGGCATCCTATGTACGACAAGGACGGGGGAGTTCCTGCCATTGAAGAGGTAAAATTCAGTATAACAAACACCCGTGGATGCTACGGACAGTGCAACTTCTGTGCACTTACATTTCATCAGGGCAGAATAGTTCAGACCAGAAGCGAAAAATCCGTAATCAACGAAGCCAAAAGGATGATATGGGATCCGGATTTTAAAGGCTATATTCACGATGTAGGCGGCCCCACTGCAAACTTTTGCGGTCCCGGTTGCGACAAACAGATGGAAAAGGGTACCTGTAAGGACAAGAGGTGCCTTTACCCAAAAGTATGTCCCAATCTAAAGGTCAGCCACAAAAAATATCTGGAGCTATTAAGAAAGCTCCGAGCACTTCCGGGGGTTAAAAAGGTATTTGTCCGTTCCGGCATACGCTATGACTATCTTGTGGCGGACAAGGATGACACCTTTTTTAACGAGCTTCTGGAGCATCACGTTTCCGGTCAGCTGAAGGTGGCACCGGAGCATATTTCCGACAATGTACTAAAGTATATGGGTAAGCCCGGAAAAAGTGTGTACAACAGATTTTCCGATAAGTTTTATGCCATTAATCAGAAGCTAGGCAAAAAGCAGTTCCTTGTGCCGTATCTTATGTCAAGCCATCCGGGAAGCACCCTTAACGATGCGATAGAGCTGGCACTGTATATAAAAGAACACAATCTCCATCCCGAGCAGGTGCAGGATTTTTATCTGACACCATTTACCATATCAACCTGTATGTTCTATACGGGACTTGACCCCTTTACCATGAAAGAGGTCTATGTACCTCGTGATATGGAGGAAAAGCGAATGCAGAGGGCACTGCTGCAGTTCAGAGTACCCGACAACATTCCCTTGGTAATAAAAGCACTCAAAAAGGCAGGCAGGGATGACCTTATAGGCTACGGTCCCGGGTGCCTTGTAAGACCGTTGCAACAAGACAGATATTCAGGAGGAAAAAAGAATGTATCAGATTTTAGACGGCAAAAAAGTGTCCCAAAAGGTAAAGGACGAGTTAAAAACAAAGGTAGAAGAGCTTAAAAAAGAGGGGATAGAACCATCCCTTGCAGTTATTATAGTTGGTAACGACAGTGCTTCCAAGGTGTATGTGGCAAATAAGGAAAAGGCTTGCGAATATATAGGCATCCGTTCCGAAAAGTATGCACTTCCCGAGGAAACCACAGAGGAAGAACTGTTAAAGCTCATTGAGGAATTAAACGGCAGAGCCGATATAAACGGTATCCTTTGCCAGCTTCCGCTGCCCAAACACATCAACGAGGAAACAATACTCAATTCCATAGCGGTAGAAAAGGATGTAGATGCTTTTCACCCTGTTAATGTGGGCAAGATAATGATAGGTAACTTTGATTTTCTTCCCTGCACCCCTGCAGGTGTAATGGAGCTTCTTGACGATGCAGGCATAGACCTTAGCGGTAAGGAATGTGTGGTTATAGGCAGAAGCAATATCGTAGGAAAGCCTCAGGCTATGCTTCTTCTCCACAAAAATGCAACCGTTACCATATGCCATTCCCGTACAAAGGATTTAAAGGAAGTGTGCAAGAGGGCGGATGTACTTGTTGTAGCAGTGGGCAGAGCAAAAATGGTGGATGCAAGCTACATCAAAGAGGGTGCAGTTGTTATAGATGTCGGTATGGACAGAGACGAAAACGGCAAGCTCTGCGGAGATGTTGACTTTGATTCCGCCTGCACCAAGGCAAGCTACATCACTCCCGTTCCCGGCGGTGTAGGTCCCATGACAATAGCAACTCTTATGAAAAATGCCGTAACTGCGGCAATAAGACAAAGCGGAAAATAATCAAAACGGGCTTGGATTTTGAATAGTCGGTTTGTGGCAACTGTATCTTTTGACAGTTGCCTTTGCTTTTTACTGCAAAAGCTTGAATTTCCTATAATTTATTAGCAAAAAATCCCCCAAATCCATTGACATAATGGCTAAAATATTATAAAATATATCTTAGGTTAGTTTAGGTTGAGATGGTATGTACAGAATTTTTGACTTTTTCGTTGTATATATTTGTTTCTAACATATGCCGACTTATGAGATTTTAGACATGCAACAAAAATACTTAGAAAAGGAGGGTAAACAGTTCTTATGACAGTAACAACAATAATCTCTGCAGTTGTGGCTCTGATACTGGGATTTGGAATAGGATTCCTTTTCAGAAAACAGATTGCAGAAGGTAAAATAGGCGGAGCTGAAAACAAAGCAAAACAGATTGTCGAAGATGCTTTAAAGACAGCAGAAACCAAAAAGAAAGAAGCACTGCTCGAAGCTAAGGATGAAATCCACAAGAGCAGAACAGAATTTGAAAAAGAAATCAAGGACAGAAGGTCCGAAATGAACCGTCAGGAAAGACGAGTTCAGCAAAAGGAAGAGGCTCTCGACAAGAAAGCCGAATCCCTCGAAAAGAAA
>JAZPXS010000157.1:0-8466 GCA_045543775.1 Clostridia bacterium | reverse complement strand
ATATGGCATACGATAACATAATTATTGGTTGGCTTTTACATGTACCTTAAGCTGTTTGTTTATTTCGTCAAACACTCTATCAAAGCCTGCCGCTTCAAGTGCAGCATCTCTTTCCTTTATGTATTTGCTATAATCCTTTACGGTTATGAAGTCTGCATACTCTGCCCCTACTGAATTTATCTGAGCAATTTCGGATTTTATTGGATCTGTATTGAGCTTGAATGTGGTAAGCACCGACACGATGGATTCATCATTGAGTCTCTTTGTTTCCTCCCATACACTTTCATCCATCCCCTCAGAAACGTAGGCATTGAACTGATTTCCAAACTGCCAGTCCGTTGCAGGATCATAACCGGAATTTTCTATTTTCTTGAGTTTGCCGTCTTCATTAAATTTATAGTGCTCACCTTCAATACCGTAGCAAATAAGGTTGTAAAGCTCTTTATTTGTATTTACAAGATGTATAAGTTCCAGTGCTTTTTCAGGATCCTTTGAACCTGCGCCTATACCCAGAGCAGTTGCAGTTGCTCCTGTAAAATAAGGCTTGGATATTGTCTTGTATGTGTACTTTATTGTGTCAAACTGTTCAATACCGGGTTTCCATGTTGTTACAATAACAGCATATTTTCCCTGGTTGATATCTGTAATGTTGTTGTCTCCGTTGGAACTTGCATAGTCTTTGCGTATGTAACCTTTTTGGTACCAATCTCTCATAACTTCGACAGCACGGTCATACTCGGGTAAAGTACCTTCTATAATCTCACCACTTTCTCTCAGTGCTCTTATGCCATTTCCGCCGGAAACATCCAGCTGAAGATCATAGGTCCAAGGATGATGTGACCATCTTGAATTATACGGAAAGAGGTTTGGCTCGTTTTTCTTGATTACTTCAAGCATCGGTTCAATATCTTCGATATGTTCAATACTTTCCATATCAAAATCGTATTTTTCAACGAGTTCTGTCTGAATACCTACCGCAAGTTGCTGAAACATAACCTGCTGATTCGGAACTGCATAAATCTTTTGGTCAAGTTTCATATCATTCCAGTACTTTGCATCCATTATAGAATACAAATCATCAGATATAAGATCTGTTATATCCAAAAGTCCACCATCCCTTGCGGCAGATACATAATCATTTTTCCAATTTGATGTAAAGCAGATATCAAATTCGGAACCTGATGCCATCATCATCTTCATTCTTTCGTCATATGCACTGGCAGGAATGAATTTAAGATCCAATTTAACTCCAAGTTCGGGTTCGATAATCGCATTTGCCGCCTCCATGACTCTTTCCATGTCGGGTTGTTCATCACCAAACGCATACCATGTTATTGTGTTGACCATTTTTTCATTTTTGTCGCAGGATACAAACTGAAGGGCAAAAACAAAAACCAACAATAAGCTCAAAACTTTTTTCACACTTACTTCCTCCTTTAAAAATAAATATATTATGCATACTTGTGCAACAGTATGTTTTTTAGTTTATACATTGCTTCCTACTTAGGAATACATCAATAAATGCATGTGTTTTTATCCACACAGACTTTGTCAAGACAATACTTGCCTTCGGTAATGGGTTCACGGTCTATCCACTTACCCTTTGTAAAATCCGGGAAGTTAACCGGTGCTCCGCCTTTTTCTATGGACATTTCCGAAAGGACAGAGACCGCAAGCCATGTCACAGAGTCGTATATATCTATGGGAGTGTCCGTACCATTTTTAACACTTTCCACAAATGCACGGCACACAAGATAATCCATTCCGCCGTGACCACCTTTTCTACCTTTATTTATATACTCTGTATAAAGCGGGTGATCATATTTTAAAAACATCTCTTCTTCGTTATTTTCTGTTGGTTCTTCCATCCCCTCAAAGAAAAGAACTTTTCTCTCTTCAGTATACATACCTTTTGTTCCGCGCACAGTAAAGTTGCGACTGTAGTATGGTCGAGGGAGTGTGGTGTCAAGAGTAAGCTGAATTGTTTCTCCGTTGGCACAAGTTATTAAAGTTGTAACAATATCACCCTGCTTGTAATCTTGGTTTGCATAGTAGCTGTCTTCGCCAAGGATTCTCTTTGCCGAATCCTTGAGCCCCACAGCCTTTGAGGAAAACGAACTTAAAGTGAGCATTCTATTTCCTCTGTTTATCTTAAGGAGTTTTGAGATAGGACCAAGCTCATGAGTTGGATAATTCTCGCAATTTCTCTTTTCGTATGATTTGATTCTGTAGTGTAGATTTGGAGAATCCATATCCTTGAAAAGTTCCTCGTCCGGAAGGTAATGATGATACCCTCCGGTGCAATGAGCAATCTCTCCAAAGAGTCCTTTTTCGGCAATGTTGAGCGCCATCATCTCACGACGGTCATAGCAACAGTTTTCCAACATCATAAGCGGAGTTCCCGTCATTTCATAAGCATCCACAAGATTGTAACATTCGCTAAGGTCGAAAGCTCCCCCTACCTCGATAGCGGTGTATTTGCCTGCAAGCATAGCTTTGCGGGCAAGTGCCGGACGGTTTGCCCAGCCTGTCATAATAACTACCGCATCAATATCCGGATTAGAAACTATATCATCAAAATTGGTTGTGCAAATTGGCTTTTTCAGACCTTTTTCCTTTAATAACTTGGCGGCCTCTTGCATATACGGCTTATATGTATCGCAAATCGCTGTCACTTCAACATCTTTCATTTCAGAAAAACAATTTTTAAGAACGCTCTTTCCACGTCTTCCCAAACCAACATATCCGATTCTTATTTTCTCTTTCATATGTAATCTCCTCATTCAATATTGACAACATATATCACATATGCTAGTATTAATTATAAATTATCTTTTACATTATTTCTACACACTATTAGACAATTTTTTTATACTTTTAGACACTTGCAGTAATGCTTTAAAAAGTTTAAGAAGAGAAAGGAAAATGATAATCATGTTAAAGAAAATAAATCACCACTTTAACATTCGTTACATCGGATATCCATATGCACGAACCTTTGACAAGGATTTTATTTTTAATGGTCAGAGTCATGACTTTGCAGAGATTGTATATATTGATAAAGGAGAAATGGAAGTAGTAGAAGAAAGTAATGTATATATACTTCAAAGCGGGGACATGATATTTCACGCACCATTGGAATTTCATAAGCTACGCTCAACGGGGCGCATGATTTCAAGGGTATACAACATCTCATTTTCTGCAAATGGTCACCCCCCCGACAATCTCTTTGAAAGTGTTTTCCGCCTTGACATAAATGAACGGAATGAATTTTTGCAAATCCACAAAAACGTGGAAGATTATATAGAAGGGAAAAAAGCTACAGCGTTTACCGGACAAAACGTTGCCAATTCTTTGGCTTGTTTTATAATAAAACTATGCCAAAATAACAACCTTAATAATCATCTTGCAAGAGACAGCGGAGCTCAGCACTTCAAGCACTTTGTAGACACAATGAACAAATTTCTTTATGAAAATCTTTCGCTGGAGGATCTTGCAAAAGTCAATAATATAAGCGTAAGCTACGCAAAGGTCTTGTTTTATCGTTATGCTGATATTTCTCCCAAAAAATATTACCATATGTTAAGGCTCAACGAAGCGATGCGACTTATTAAAAATGGCATGGCATTTTCTGAGATTTCTGAAAAAATGAATTTTTCATCACAAAACTATTTTTCTCTGTTTTTTAAGAAAAGCACAGGCATGACACCATCGGAATATAAAAAAGCTCATGATAAAGAAAATGGCACAGTCTCAACCTGGTGAAACCCACCTATTGAGACTGTGCTGTTTTTAGTTGAAATTACTGCATTATATAATACAGGAGATATTCCCCTGTTCTGTCCTTTACATAGCGGTTTTTGAGCATCAATTCCTTCAATACAGCAAGGGACTTTCGCTCTCTTATCTCGGTTATTCCGTGACGCTTGATATCGTCAAAAAGCTTATTTATGGCTTCCTCTCTGCCGGGAGCATCCATTTCCAACCTGGCAAGCTTTAAGAATCTTACGGAAAGATATTCTCTGTCAACCCTGTGACGGTATTCTTCATTTTCCGCTTCTTCCATTGCTTTTGTAACAAGGCGGTCAGCCTCGGCTACATGCTCATCGGTAATGTACGGAATATCAGGATACTGGTAGATATAAAGCTCACTGCTTGTGCAGGCTTTTTCTGTAAGGATAGTATATTCCTCCATATACTTACCTGCTTTTTCTCCATACACACCTACGCAGAAACGATGGATTTCGTCATCTATATCCGCATTGTGATTCCAGAGAAGTTTACTTATGATATACGACTTCATATCATCAAAGCAAGCTCCGCCTCCGTAGGCAAAGTTACCCTGCTCCAGAACGCCCTTTACACCGCATCTCTTGTAAAAAGCAAGATTTTCCTTGAGATTATGGAAGTTTACAAAGGGATGGAGATAATTACGGAAATTCACGATATAATCCCATACATAGAGATTTTTTGCGTGATTCTGCCAGTCCTTTAAGGCAGTGACAAACTTCTCTTCCTCTCCGCCGGGTTTCAGCGGTGCAAGCTCTTCAAAGGGTTTTTCGAATCTGCAGAAAACAGAACAAAGACGGACAATTACATTATCTCTTGCCACAACATGCTTTGGTGCTTCCAGCGTGTGCTGATAGGCAAAGGTATGCAGCATAACATCGGGATAGTCGTCCTTTATGGCATCTGCAAGCTTGTTTACAAAATGGATGATGGGACCGGAACGGCTTCCCTCGTATTTTTCGATTTCCATACATTTTTCGCAGGTACAGGACTCCATATTGTCATTTTGTGCAACGGAGAACACCTTGCAATCGGGATTGTTTTCAATCCATTCTCTGAGTTTTTTCTCTACAAGAGTGAAAACATCGGGATTTGTGAGGCAAAGCTGAGTTTCTCTCTTTCTTACTCCGTCTATCTCGGAAAAATATTCGGGATGTTCGTCAAAATACTCACTTTCGGGCAGGAGATTCAAGAAAGAATGATGGAAGTTAAACCACTTTCTTCTTCCGCCTTTTGCGGTGGAGATATCACAAAGGCTGGAATTAAGCTTGCTTTTTGATGCAAAGTTTCCGTCAAAAGCACCTCTGAAATACGCATCACGGAAATCAAAGGATGGCTCCTCTCTGATTTCATCAAGTTCTATCTCAAATACATCCTTTTGGTCTATTGTTTCTATATCCTTGGTAAAACAGCGATAATTAAGAAATATTTCCAGAAAACGATATACACCGTAGAGTACTCCTCTTGAGGTTTTACCCGTAATTGTGATGTTATCCCCCACTCCGCGTATTACAAAGCCTTCCTCGTGGATATCCTCTTCCCATCCGGTTTCGCCACGGACATCGGCACCAATCATTATTTCGGGACCTCGCCTTGGGCATCGGGGATCATCGGAAAAGAAAGGAATTGCCGCATTCGTCGCTTTGAGAATGTACTTTTGAAGTTCTGATGCGGCAAAACGTATTGTTTCGTCAGAATACATATTGTTTACAATATGGAAATCGCTTTCACCGTTTCTTGCTATCACATATTTTGCCATAGTTATTTCCCCTCTCCGTCAACTACTGCTCTTATGCTCCAGTTGTATTTCTTAAGAAGCTCCTCTGCCCTTACATCATCGCAACCGAGGATTTCCGTAACAATACCTATCATTCTTCGTGTGAGCTTTTTGTTTGTGGGTTTTAAGTTAATCATAAGGTTTTCGTACACATATCCGCATTTGACCATTGCGGCAGTGGAAATCATATTGAGAATGATTTTCTGTGCTGTTCCTGCCTTCATACGGGTGGAGCCGGTTATTACCTCGGGACCTGTATCGGCACAGATATTAATTGATGCGGTCTTACCCATAAGGGTATCTGGATTATTGGTGACGGACACAGACTTTGCTCCGATACTGTTGGCATACTCGAGAGCAGATATTACATATGCCGCAGAACCTGACGCAGATACTCCTATTACAATATCCTTATTGCAGAAATTGTGCTTTTTGAGTTCTGCTACGGAAAGCTCGGGATCATCCTCTGCGTTTTCTGCCGCACTGTGCATACATTCATAGCCGCCTGCTATAATGCCTGTAAACATCTCCTTTGGAACTCCGAATGTGGGAGGACACTCTGCAGCATCGCACACCCCAAGTCTGCCGGAAGTTCCTGCACCCATATAGAATACTCTTCCCCCACCTTTTATGGCATCTGCAACAGCATCCGAAGCCTCGGTTATTTCAGGGATAGCCTTGTCTATTGCGGATATTACATTGTTATTCTCTCTATTGATTGTCTCCATTATATCACGGGTTGACATTTCTCCTATGTTGTATGTGTCTTTGTTTCTCATTTCTGTTCTAAGCATTTTTGTTTACCTCCGCCTTCATTTTATCTGCAAGCATAAGTGCTCCGTTTACCACAGGTTCACTGCTGAATTGTACCTCTGCATTATCAGGAATATATTTATAAAGAAATTTACTTAGGATATCTCCCCTTTTGCCAAGTCCTCCGCAAATAACAACCTTTCCCCTGCCTTTGGGAAGATGTGTGAGGCAAGCGTTTATGATACCTGCCACTTCCATTATGTTTCTGTCTATAATCTCCGAGGCATACTTATCACCTCTGTCATAAGCTTCGAATATAAGGGGTGCAAAGGAGGCAATATATGCCTTTCCTCCACTGTGTATGTCTGATATGGAATCAGGAAGAGATTTTCCGAGTTTTTCCTCAATAAGCTCCTTAAGAATGGGGCTTCCCTCTCTGCCATCTATGTATTTAAGTGCAGAATACATAGCATCGGAAGCAATATTGTAGCCGCTTCCGCCTTTGTCTATGTGATATCCCCATCCGCCGACACGGTGTCTCTCGCCGTCGGTCTGAGCAAAGGCTATGATACCGGTACCCATGATAACTGCCACACCGTCACCGCCGTGGAGAGCTATCTCCAGAACATTTTCCGTATCGCTTCCGTTGGCATATGCACCAAAGTTGAAACCGGACAGAAAATCTTTGATTTTTTGCTTATTATCCCCGGTTATACCTCCGGCAAGACCTGCAAATACAGAAACCTCACGAAGGCTTATTGCGCTGCAAACCTCCCGTATGCCCTGACTTAGTATTTCAAAGGTCTTATCTATGCCGATATCCACTGCATTAGAGGGCCCCAGAATTTTTCGTGCAAGCTCCTTTCTGTTGGCGTCCGTGAGCAAAAACTCCGTCTTTGTTCCGCCGCCGTCAATAGCAAGCAGATAGCGTATTTCCGTCTTTTGGGCATATACGAGAGAATCTACCGTTACGCCAAAGATTTCCGCAATACGGCAAACCACTTCCAAAGGAGGAACACCTTTCCCAGATTCCCATTTTTCGATGGATTTATCGGAATAGGAAAGCATTTCTGCCAGTTTAACACGAGTATAACCAGCTTTTTTTCTCAAGTCTTTTAAATTATGTCCGAATTCCGCAATATGTTCTTTCATATTCATCACCTGACTTCATAATACAATATCAACTCATAAAATTCAACCCAAAATTAGTGTCAAAAACGAAAAACCCCTACCGTGAGTAGGGGTTTTGAATCAGTAACCAATGGGTGCATCTGTATGAAGCTCTTCTACATACTTTGGAGTTTCATCCATTCCAAGGCAGGGGCATATATGCTCAAGAACTGCATTGGTAAAAGCCTCCGTACCAATGGGTGTATAGTAGTGAACTGCATCGGAATGTGCCTCATCGGGAAGAGAAACGGAAATTTTGTACAGGTCATTTACTATGAAGCCGTATTTGGTAACCACCTCTATTGCGGCTTTGTTGTACTCCTCTATCTCCTCGTTGTAACGTTTGAAATTTTCTTTCATCTTCTCTGACTGTACTGCTGTGGATGTGGCAAAAATGACTTTGGCATCCGGACAGAGCTTAACTATTCTGGCACAAATTCTGTCAAGATAGTATTTGTAGAATTCTATTGGTGTGTGGGGTTCTTCTCCCAAAAGGCGAAGACAATCCCACAGACCTGCATTCCAGTGAATAACATCCACCTTACCGTCTTTTACCATATCTATATATTCGTGTATGTAACGAAGTACGTAGGATGCAAAACGGCAGTTGTCCTCTGTAAAAAATACATTGGCTCTGCCCTCGAGGGTTTTGCGTACTGCTTTGTCGTATCCTATGCGTATGGAGTCACCCACAAGTAAAACATTTTTCGTATTATTCCCCGTTGACAAAAAGCTGTTCATTATTTTTACGCCTCTTTCCATTGATAAGTACACATATTATACCAAAAACTACTACACATGGTCAATATTTTTTCTTGAAACTTTTTCCGTTGTAGTCAAAAGTCGTGCTTTTACATTCAAAAAAATTTTTTAAAAATTTTCAAAAAAAGTGTTGACAACTGCGGATTTATATGCTATTATATGCAAGTACTGTTTTTGAGGCACGGGAGCTTAGCTCAGCTGGGAGAGCATCTGCC
>JAZPXS010000156.1:0-3921 GCA_045543775.1 Clostridia bacterium | reverse complement strand
ACCGCAAAGCTCAAAGAGGCAGGTTCTGACAAGCTTTACGATGATATAGAAAAACAGGTTAAAGCATTTCTTAAAGAAAACAAAATAAAGCCTGCAAAGGACTGATAATATATGCAAGCACTGTTAAAAGAAAGAAATCTTCCTCCCTTTCTTTCCAGGGAGGAAATGCTGGAGATTCTCCAGAGAGAGGAATACGGATATATGCCTCCAAAGCCGGAAAAAGTGATTTTTTCCACGGCATACACAGAGAGACAGTACAAGACAACGGCTAATTTTTGTGCAGGCAAGGCAACATGCAGGAGGATTATGATAACCTCATTTTTCGGGAAAAACAGCTTTAGCTTTCCCGTGACGGCGGTTGTTCCCACAGCCCAAGGTCCGCATCCTTTCTTTGTACATATTAACTTTCGTTCAAATGTGCCTGATATCTATATGCCAACTGAGGAAATTGTGGATAACGGCTTTGGGATTATCTCCTTTAACTACGAGGACATAACTCTGGATGACAATAATTTTAATACAGGGTTTGCCGCAGTTTTGTATCCGGACGGAAAGCGTAAGCCCCACGACTGCGGAAAGATTGCCATGTGGGCGTGGGCGGCTCACAGAGCCATGGACTATGCTGTTACCGTGGATGAATTTGACAAAAACTGTGCAGTGGTTTGCGGTCATTCAAGACTTGGCAAAACCGCACTTCTTGCGGCGGCAACCGACGAGAGATTTACCCACGCCTATGCAAACGGCTCAGGGTGTTCAGGTGCCTGTATAACAAGGGAAAAACGCGGCGAAAGAGTTGCGGACATCTGCCGTAACTTTCCTGCATGGTTTTGCGAAAACTACAAAAAATACTCGGGCAAAGAGGCGGAAATGCCCTTTGACCAGCATTTTCTTGAGGCACTTATTGCTCCCCGGTACCTTGCGGTGGGAAGCGACAACGACAATGAACTCTCCGATGCTGTTTCGGAAATGCTCACCTGCGTTGCAGTAAGTGAAGTTTACGAAAAAATGGGTGTTCCGGGCTTTGTATATGACGGAAACAAACCTGCTCACGGAACCGTGTGGCACGAGGGAAGAGTGGGATACCATGTGCGAAAGGGTGTTCACTACTTTGACCGCTATGACTGGAATATGCTTATGAGCTTTGTAAAAAAGCATAAGTGACCTTAGAAAGGAGAAGATTATGAACAGACGAATTATCTCCGCAATATTATTATTGATTTTTACCTTTGCATCCATACCCTTTGGTGCATTTGCATCGGGAGAAGATACTGTGCTGTATGTATCTCCCCTGGGAAATGATTCTCACGACGGAAGCATTGACAGCCCCCTTGCCACCCTTGCCGGTGCAAGGGTGAGGGTAGCCGCCTTAAAAAACAGCGGTATCTATGTAAAAGAGGTTATATTCCGTGGTGGCGACTATTATATGAGAGAAACGGATTTTACACGGGCGGACTCGGGAAGAGAGGGGAAACCTATTGTGTACAGGGCATACGATGGCGAAACACCCCGTTTCAAAGGTTCTGTAGCTCTCAAGGTGTCGGATTTTGCCCCGGTAACAGATAAAAAGGTTCTTTCAAAGGTAAAGGAAAACGTAAGAGACAGGATTATAGAGACAGACCTTACAAAAGCAGGGCTTTCCCGTTCTGATTTGTTTGAACCCAATATAACCTCCGCTACGTCTTATGCCCTGAACGGAAGTAACAGCGGTGATTACAACTCTGTGTTTATAGACGGCAGTGAGTGTCAGATTGCACAGTGGCCCAACGGCAGAGATTATGCTTCCTGGACATCAAATGTCAATAACTACACCGTAACCTATGCAGAACCGGAACCTGATAGCTGGGCAAAGGAAAAAAACTGGTGGATTCTGGCATTCAACAGCTCAGACTACGGTATGACAAGGGTTACACCCACCAAGGTGGATCCTGATGCCAAAACTATTGCTGTTCCGAGCAATATCAGACTCAATAACCGTTTCAGCAAGAGATGGAAGGCATATAACCTTCTTAGGGAACTGGATATGCCGGGAGAATACTATATAGACCACGACACAATGAAGCTCTATATGTATGTTCCCCACAGTATTGCAGATTCCGTGGTGGAGCTCTCTGTGGAAAATTATGCGCTTCTTGATATAGCAGGAACTTCCGATGTTGTTTTCCGCGGACTCAGTTTTGAACAGACAAGAGGTAACGCCGTAAGAACAACAGATATAAACAATGTGGATTTTGAAAATTGCACTTTCAGAAATATCGGTGACAAGGCAATAAGGCAGACTGCCTCCAAAAAGGTTACAACAGGTTCCTCTCACTGGCAGGCGGCATACGGTTATGCAGACGGTGCATACAACTGTGATGTCAGAGGATGTTATTTTGAAAATCTTGGTTCCTCAGCAATCTATGCCACAGGCGGAAACCAGGATACCCTTACATCATCGGGCAACATTATAGAGGACAATATCATCTGTGCGGCAAACCAGAGGTATGTCATAGACTCGGCTCTGGTGTTTACGGGATGCGGAATTACTCTGAGACGTAATGTAATTACCAAATCCAGCCAGCATGGACTCCAGATATACGGCAACAATCATGTTATCGAGGACAACGAGTTTTCCGATGTGCTCCGTGAGGTTGCCGATGCAGGTGTAATATATCAGGGACAGAATCAGCTTAGCCGAGGTAACACAATACGGAGAAATCTCATCCACAATGTAAATCCCAAGGACACCAGACTCATTTCCGGTACTTGCGGTATCTATGTGGATGACCGCCAGCAGGGAAACACCATAGTAAATAACTTTGTAATAGGCATAAAAGGAAACGGCTATAACTCAAATCAGGCATCTGCAATGAACTTTGCAAACAACATAATTGTAGACTGCAGAAAGGGATGGGCATTCCATCAGGACGGCAGTGCGGAGAAGGACGTGTTTGATAAATCCGAATGGGGTACCATTCAGGATATGATAGACGATATAGCCGATCCGGAGCTATACTTCAAGGCATATCCCGACCTCAAAAAGTGGTATGACACCAAGAATAACCCGAGGACATACACCAAGATAAAGGAAAACCTCCTTGTAAACTGTGAGCAGACAGCCATAGGCACGGAAGAAGCGAGATATGCAACCATCAAAGACAATGTGATACTGGATTCCACCGATGCTTTTGTGGATCCCCAAAACGTGGACTACCGTTTGAAAAGTGATTCTGAGCTTGCCAAAAAGCTCCCGGGTTCTCTTACCGATGCCAACTATGATATAGAGATTAACGGTACTGTGACAGACAGAATATTTACAGGGGAAACAAATCCCTTCCGCCTGTTGTATCCACAGAACGGTGCTACCGTATCTCCCACATATCTTCAGCTTTACTGGCAGGATGTGGGACCTGCAAACCAGTACAGGTTGGAAATTGCAACGGATCCGAAATTCCAAAACAGAGTGTATGACGGCATTGTTTACTTTAATATTTTTGATGCGGATATGCTTTCTCCCAATACCAGATACTTCTGGAGGGTTACCGCCCAGAATACAACCCGTGATTTAAAGTGTGAGTGGGGACACAGCGGAAATGTGTATAGCTTTGTCACAAGCAGATATACACCAATTAAAACGGAAAATATCGAGTATGCAATTTCGTCTGCAGAAGACAGGATGACATCCGCTGTTGAGGGTGCAAACCCCGGCGCGTACAAGCCGGGCAGTATCGACACTATCGGAAGATACATAGACCTTACAAAAAAACTTCTCAAACTGCGTACGGGAATGCTCGGGCAGAACGTTATTGACGCAAGAACTTCGTATATAGGAAATTATTTCAAGAACAAGGCACTTATAAATAAAGGCTATGTAAATCTCTTCGATTTTGCCGACCCTATGTACTGGAACGGTAACATAACCAAAGTCAGCGACGAAATGAT
>JAZPXS010000155.1:0-3759 GCA_045543775.1 Clostridia bacterium | reverse complement strand
GTAATCTGGTACGACGAAGACGGTGCCGCACTTGACAGATATGAGGAATTTGAAGCAGGAAAGACCTATAGAGCCGAAGTTAAGATTGTACCGACAAAGGTAGACGGAGTCTATATGTCACGCTTTGCAAGGGATATGAGGGTTATCAACAATACACCTACAAGCAGTATTGGTGATAGCACAAGGTATCCTACAGAGCTTTACGTTATGGACAGGGTGGCGTATGCATACTTTGACTACGAATGCCGTGAAAGTGAAGGTAAAACAAAGTTAACACTCAATGCAAATCCTGAAGAAGGATATGTAATTATAGCAGCTACACTTTGCACTGATATATGGCAGCGTGACCCTGTTGTAAGAGTTTGTTTCTACGATAAGGACGATATAATGATTCATACAGAATTTATTGAAGTAGGTCAGGGCCTTGTAACAACCTTTGCATTAATTGAAATACCTTCCGGTGCAGTAAGATGTAAGGCAATGCTCCTGGACGAAAAAACAATAGAACCCTTCTACGAAGCACAGATTGTGGATATTGAATGAACGGATAATTTGTAGGGGTCGATACTTACATCAGCCCCTACGGATATCCGGGTAAAATATATTAATTTGTTTCTTAACCCTCGGAAACAAAACACCTTGGAGTAACCACAAGGTGATTGTTCTTCGAGGGTTCTTTTTAAAAAATCTATCTCGGGAGGAGATATTTATGAAAAAAATAATTTGCTTATTTATAAGCGCGGTAATACTTGTGGGTATGCTACCGATAGTATCGTTTGCAGCAACGCAAATCGGGGAGATTGTGACCCTCATGTCGATAGACACCGTACCGAAAGCCGGTATGGAAGTGACGCATTTTATGCCCAACGTTCCTGACGGAGCACCCTATCAACGCGATTTTGACGGCACCGAGTGGTATGATGAGAACGGCGTGATGATTGCACCGATAATCAAACACCATTATGACATCGGCTATGAGTTTGAGGCAGGACGCACTTACTATGCCGACTATCAATATACTGCGGATGAAGGCTATGTGTTTACGCAGAATCCCACAATTACACTCACCGGACCAAATCCGGATATGTTTACATATCAAATCGTTGACAGATGGGATAACAATCAATCTGTTACAGTACGATATACCTTTACGATTCCCGGCGAGATTGATTATCCCGATGTAAATAAGGTGTCCATGATGTATTACGGCTTGGCTGCAGATGGCAACAAAAAACCGGAGCCTTGCGAAGTGATATACAACAACTGCACCATCACCCGAGAGGAATGGAACAGGGGCACATGGAGCAGTAATGCGAACTGGGGCATTTACGAAGATGATAACAGCAATGCACCCACCTTCCTTGCAGGCGAAACTTATGTCCATATGATTGAGCTGACGGCAAAGGAAGGATATAAATTTGCCTCGGGTTTGCATGTGCAGAAGGGTACACAGGATGAAGAAGAATATGGTGTTGTCAGCCTTTCTGCTGACCGTACGGTCGCCACAGTGAAGTTCACCTACGAAATCCCAGAAATTGAAATCATTAATACGGTTGAACTTATGGCAGCGAATCAGCATATAAGTTTCTGCCCTCGTAGCGATAAAAGCATTTACCTTCCTCAACCCTTTATTTCAAAATATACTTTTGCCGCAGACTGCCCATATCAGGCAGACAGTGCAGGTTATGAATGGATCATCGATGAAACCGGAGAACATATGCTGCTGGGATATCCGCAATCCTTTGAAGCGGGCAAAACTTATACCCTTAAATTTGTGGTTAGAATCAGGGACGAATACGAAACCACTCATAGGTTTGCAAACGATGCGGTTTTGAGTATAAGTGATTATCAGTATGCTAAGTCTGACTTTGTGGAGTTTAAGATGTATGGCGGTGTATTAACTGAGACTGTGGAAGTCACCTTCACGGCCCAGTTTCCCGAGAATGCAGGCAGTAGTGTAGATAACCCTGTTGTGTGTAGCAACTTTGCTGAATTCAAGTACGCTATGGAAAACGAGGATATAAGATATATCAAGCTGGGTAGTATGGATGAGACGATTCCTAAAATAGAGGGTGAGGGTCTGATACCTGCAATAGCGGTTAACGGCATCAAGCACCTGACTCTGCTTGGCGACAATACATTTACGGCACCTGCCGGAGACGGAATCAAGACCGTCTGTGCACTTCTGCATGTGGTGCAGAATGATACGCTTACCATTACAGGCTCGGGCGGCTTGAAATTCCGTGCCGTGGCTAATAACTCTTATAATGCGGTTATTTATAATCAGGGCGGTAGTGTAATTATTGATGATGGTAAGTTGATTGGTTCCTACAATACTGCCGTTTACGGCAAAGCTATCTGGCAGGACTATGGTGAGCTTCGCATTTCCGGCGGTCAGTTGTTTGCAGAAAATGCACTTGCACCCGGTAAGCTTCCTGTGCCGACGACAGCTGTAAATATCAATGGGGGTCAGGCGTGGATTCAAGGCGGTACATTCAGAACGGAAAACATAATTGACACCATCGACCCGCCATACGGTCTGGAAATTGGTCAGAATGCCACTGTTGACCTGTCAGGCGGTACATTCTACGGTATTTTGTTGCCCACCGACAGCACACCTCTTGCAGATTATATGGATGAGGATTTCTACACACCCTATTCCAACGGTTCCGGGTTCAATCCTGAATCGGCGTATTCTCAGGAATATGTGGAGAGCGGCAAGGAAGTGAAAATTGCACATGTTATCAATGATGTGAATGTGCTTATTAACGAGCCTGTTCCCGGCAGAGGAATTTACACAAAGGTTTATAATGTACCTGAGGGTAGCTATTTGCACACCGTTGACTGGTACGAAGACGGTGAGTACATTTCAACAGCGGAAAACTTTGAGGCAGGTAAGTCTTACAGGGTGGAAATATGCCTCTTGGCAGAGGATAATGCAGAGTTTGCAGCTGCTATGACAAGTGCCACTATCAACTATGACAATAGTACAGAATATCAGTTTTTGAGCAACAAAAGAAATGCAATCTGCTTACAGCTTGATATGGGTGTATGCCCGAACCTTGTTAATGAGGTTGACCTTACTATCACACCCCCCAAGGAAGGTAATAAGCCTTCATATACAGTAGGCTGTGGTAGTGATGCCTATTATGCAGTGGGTGGCTCAAGTAACTACACCGATTATAGGCAGTGGTATATGTCCTCCGACGGCTACGATTGGTGGGAAATTAACCAAAATCATACCTTTATGTCGGGCTATTACTACAAGGTATATGTGGATATATGCACTATGAACGGATATGAATTCCCGCTGGATTCTGACCTTGACCCTGCAGTAGGTGCGACAGTAAACGGATACAACGCCAACGTGATAAAAGCATATGATCAGGATCCGTCAAGTTATATTACTGTGGAATATAACTTTGGTGAGTGTAATGACTCCATTGTTGAAAGCGTCACCGTTGTGGGCGTAACCGAGCCTGTGGCAGGGGAGTACCCTACATATAGCTACAGTATTCTCGGCTCAGGCTACAGCATGAATACTTCCAAAAATGCTTATTACGATGCGTATTGGAAAAATCCGCCCGAAAAGTGGTACTACATTAAAAACGGTATCGGCTGGTTTGATATGACAGAGGGTGACTGGGTATACGAAAACGAAAAGTTTATCCCCGGGCACGAATATCAGGTAAATGTCTATCTTAAAACCGATGACGGCTACGAATTCTACCACGATAAGTGGTACGATATGTTGATTTC
>JAZPXS010000154.1:0-2014 GCA_045543775.1 Clostridia bacterium | reverse complement strand
GTATCTTAAGTGTTGATGTTGTAGCACCCTTTGCCCATGTATCTGTCGGCTCAATTTTTTTCCAACCGTTTGTGTTGTCATTTTTAATGTACCACTGATAAGTTACGCCTGCGCATCTTGTGTGAACTTTAAAGACAGCCTCTTCGCCGTAATCCGCATAAACATCTTTCGGTTGCCGCGAAAGATAAGGTGTTGCTGTCGGCTCTGCACCATACCAGGTTTCATATTGTGTATTTCCTGCTGCATCAGTCACATCGCAACGATACCACATGTTTTGTTCAAACTCGTCAGCATCAACAATGATTTTTACTTCGCTTCCCATCACGTTGTATTTATGATCATTTACTATCTTTGTGTATTCATTGCCATTTTCGAACTTATACCATTCATATGTATAGGGAGGTGTACCTCCTTTTACATGCATACGCATTGTGACAGTTTCACCTAAATTTTTTATGCCACCATACTGGAAGGTAAGTTTCATCGGAACCTTGAAGCCATAATTGCCCAAACTTTTTACTCTTTCCGTTAAACTTCCCCCAAGAGTTTCAACTACCCACGAATCGTATGGGATTTCCTTCGGCTCTTCTATTAAGATTCCACAGTAATCACCCTGGTCTGCTTCGTCAAGGTTTTTATTGAACATTATAATTCCCGTAACAACGCCATAAACCTCAACGCTCTGTGATGGCATATGCATTGATACCGTTTCACCGATTCTTACAGCACCCTTTTCAACTCTGCCGGCAAAAGTATATCCATTACCTTCCTTAGTAAAGCTTTCAGGCTTGAAGATGAATACCTTTTCGGGGATTGTCAAAGATTCTGATTTCACTTCCTGACCAAGGCTATCAGTAATCTTGCAGTAGAACTGACTAGTTGTTGCATTGTCAATATCAAAAACAAGAGAAAGTGTATTGGTTTTAGCACCCTTTACATAATCGGATTCGGTAAATTCAGTAAATCCGTTATATCTGGCTTTTGTGCCCCAAGAGTATGTATACGGTGTTTTTCCGCCTGATGCCTTGACTGTGTATGTAAGTGTATCGCCTTCATCAGCCGAGTCAATCTTTTCGGGCTGAACTATAATCTCAAAAGGCTCATACATATCGGTCGTTTCTTCCTTGATTTCTACCTTTGGTTCTTCAGGAACTTCAGGGAGAATTTCAGCATCCTTTGGAATTTCGAATCGGGGCTCTTCTGTTTTAGGTTCTTCAGACTTTGGAACCTCTGTACCCATAGAGAATTTCACTCTCTTGGTTTCGTCCATCATTCTTGTGATGATTGCAGCAACCTCGCATCTTTTGATGTTATCCTCGGGTTTACAATTGTGTGCGGCGTCAACACCCGTCAAAATTCCTGCACGATAGAGTTTATATATACTGATTGAACTCTCGAAAGCCATCGGAACATCGGGAATTGAGCCGTCGGGAACGTTGTTTATACCAATAAGCGCCTCATCGGGAAGGGCGTTTGCGAATATTTCCATATATCCCGCCCTTGTGGCTTTTTCATTAATGTTACTAACCTTATAGAAAAAGTTTTCTGTTATTATTCCGTGGTCTTTGGCATAATCAACATAAGTCTGATACCAGGGATTTCCTCCTGATACAAGGTACACGCTTCCGTCCTTATAAAGCTGATACATACATGCCGCAAGCTTTATTGCTTCAGCATATGTAAGATTATCATCAGGAGCAAATGTGGTTTCGCTTTTACCATTGATAATACCAAGTCTTACAGCATTATCAACATCCTCATAATACCAGCTCTCAGGTGTTACATCGGTAAAATTTGAATAGCGCTCTGCATTAATAACTGATGCTAAACCCAATAGCATTGATAAACATAAAATGATTGATAGAATTCTTTTCATAACTTTCCTCCAATATAAAAAAATACGTCTTATTGACTAGAGCCTCTGTTTAAGGACAACATATATTTCCCAAACTTGATTTCAATCTTTCTGCTTTCGTAGCTTGCAAATACGAAAACAAACCTCTGAACATATTAA
>JAZPXS010000153.1:0-6052 GCA_045543775.1 Clostridia bacterium | reverse complement strand
GAAAAGTATGATTTTGAATTCTGATATATAATATGTTTTTTTGGAGGAACGATATGCTCTTTTCAAGCACAGTTTTTATATACCTGTTTTTGCCCTTGGTGCTCATAGGCTATTACGGTATTTTCAGAAAAAGCAGAAAGGCTCAGAATGTTTTTCTGCTCATAGCCAGCTTGTTTTTCTATGCCTGGGGAGAACCCGGGTTTGTTCTTGTTATGATGGCATCAATATTTGCAAACTGGGTTTTTGCACTTTTGGTCTGCAGGGCAAAAAAATCAGGCAGGACAGGCATTGCAAGGGCAGTTGTGGCACTTGCCTGTGTGTACAATCTGTCGTTTCTGTTTGTATTTAAATATCTTAACTTTGCCACTTCAATAATTGCCAAGGCATATCCCACGGCACTTATAACAAAAATTGCTTTGCCAATCGGCATATCCTTTTTTACCTTTCAGGCTATGTCCTATGTGCTTGATGTGTACAGAGACAGAGGCAGTGTACAGAAAAATATTCTCAATGTAGGTCTGTATATTTCATTCTTCCCTCAGCTTATTGCAGGACCTATTGTAAGGTATGAAACAGTAGCGGATGAAATAAATAACAGAAAAGAAAATACAGAGGATTTCTTTTCGGGATTTTGCCGTTTTGTGACAGGACTTGCAAAAAAAGTCCTTCTGGCAAATTCCTTTGCTCTTCTTGCGGACAAGGTTTTTTACTTCAGCACGGAGGGAGGAATCACGGCACCGCTGGCGTGGCTTGGTGCCATTGGTTATACCTTGCAGATTTTCTTTGATTTTTCCGGCTACAGTGATATGGCGATAGGCCTTGGAAAAATGTTCGGATTTCACTTTCTGGAAAATTTCAACTATCCGTATATATCAAAGTCCATAACGGAATTCTGGCGGAGATGGCACATATCACTTGGTAGCTGGTTCAGAGATTATGTGTATTTTCCCCTTGGCGGAAGCAGGGTAAACTCAAAACTGCGTCTCGTTTTTAATCTCTTTGTTGTGTGGCTTCTCACAGGTATCTGGCACGGAGCGGACTGGACCTTTATCGTGTGGGGACTTATGTATTTTGTACTGATAGCTTTGGAAAAGCTCATAGGCATCAGAAGTCCCAAAAATAAATTACAGAGTGTCATCTGTCACATTTACACAATGTTTTTTGTTATTATGGGATGGGTTATTTTCAGGGCAGACGATATGCCCCGTGCTATGCTCTATATAAGTCAGATGTTTGATTTTTCAAAGGGGAGACTCTTCGGAGAATATTTTTCCCGCTATGCAGTAATGCTTGCTGTGGGTATTTTTGCTTCCCTGCCGCTTGCACGCAGGTGGGGAGAGAGGATTGCAAATGCCAAAGCCGGCAAGGTGCTCTTGGGAATATGGATTGTTCTTCTTTTTGTGCTGAGTATTGCATCACTTCTGGGCAGTTCGTACAATCCGTTTATCTATTTTAATTTTTAGAGGTATTTTATGAAAAAAACAAAAATCTGTATTTTTATAATATGCTTTGCCTTGATATTTGTGGGAATGCTGAGTATAGAGTTCTGGGGAAAAATCGGTGTCAGTGCCGTGAATTTTGTAAAAAACATACCGGAGCAGGGAATGGCAGATGCCTTTGGAACTCTTACGGACGATTTGGAACGGATTACATCGTGGAAGCTTTCCTATCACGGGATTTTTATGGATATCAACTCACTCACACTCCGCCTCACTAATACAAACGTGGTGGAAAAGGAAGATATTACCGTTGTTCGAACAGGTGAGGGAACACTGGCAAACCCCAGACCGTATATGCCGGATGAGGCACTGAGCTGGCGGGCAGACAGTGTTAAGCGGTTATCTGATGCGGCAGAAAAGAGCGGAACAAAGTTTTTGTATGTAATGGCACCTACAAAGGGATATTCTCTCAGCTATCCCGAGGATGTGGGGGATAGCACCAAATCCAACTGCGACAGATTTCTTTCCGAGCTTAAAAAAAGAGATGTGGAAACCCTCAATCTCATAGAGACTATGGCAGATGTGCCGGAAGAGGAGCTGTTTTTTACCACTGACCATCACTGGCGTCCCGAGTATGCTTTCAGGGGTGCCTGGGAGATAGCTGATTGCCTTGAGGAAAGGTACGGCTTTACCTATGACCAATCTCTTTCGGATATAAATAACTACAATGTTAATGTGCTAAAGGACTGGTTTCTTGGCTCTCAGGGCAAAAAGACAGGAAAGTACTTTGCAAAGGGCGGTGCGGATGACATCAGCATAATTATTCCGAAATTTGACACTGCACTCAAAGAGGAACAGCCCGCAAAGGGTACATTCCGTGAGGGGACCTTTGAGGAAACTGTTATGTTTATGGAAAATGTAGAAAGGAAAGATTATTACAATCTTAATCCCTATGTTGTGTACAGCGGTGGAGATTTCCGTGAGCAGATAATAACAAACAAATTAAACCCCGAGGGAAAAACAATTCTGCTTGTGCGGGATTCCTTCTCTTGTGCTATGTCGCCCTTCCTTTCCCTTGCCACCTCCCGAATCAACTGCATTGATGTGAGGGATGGCGGATATGTGGGTGTAAAGCCTGATGTTTATGCATATATCGAAGCTTTAAGGCCGGATTATCTTGTTGTAATGTACACGGGAATGTCTGCAGGAGAGGATCTTTATGATTTTGATTAAAAGTAATAAATGAAGGATAAAATCCTGTTTTGTGTGGCGGAAACAGATTAAAACTATGTTTGTCAAAAATAAATAAGAAAGCTTAAATTTTAATCCGCCGGAAAAAGCCGGCGGTATTTTCTTTGAAAAACAACTGGAAATTTACGGACAAATATAGACAAATTAACATTTTTGTGTTATAATGCTTTGATAGAATGGGTTATTGTTTTTGAAATTCTATACAGGTTTCAAATGATATTTAATAAAATTTTTTAAAGAGGAGCGATTTATTATGGGAATGAATCTTGTTTACACCGGAAAAACAAAGGATGTTTTTGCCCTTGACAACGGAAACTATCTTTTGAAATTCAAGGATGACTGCACCGGCAAGGACGGTGTGTTTGATCCGGGCGAGAATTCTGTCGGCCTTACAATTGAAGGGGTTGGCGATGTTAACCTTCGTATGTCTGTGTATTTCTTTGATAAAATTAATGCAGCAGGCATCAGAACACATTATGTAAATGCGAATCTTGACGATACTACAATGGAGGTTCTTCCTGCAAAGGTATTCGGCAAAGGCCTTGAAGTTATATGCAGATACAAGGCAGTTGGCTCGTTCTTCCGCCGTTATTCCGATTACTGCACAGAAGGACAGGACCTTCCTGCTTATGTAGAAACAACCTTCAAAAACGATGCAAAGGGAGACCCCCTTGTAACAAAGGACGGCCTTGTTGACCTGGGCGTAATGACGGGTGAACAGTACGATTCATTAAAGGCTCAGACACAGGCTATTACAAAAATTGTTGCTGATGACCTTAAAGCAAAGGGACTTGACCTTTATGACATAAAATTCGAGTTCGGATATGACGCGGACGGAAATGTAATGCTGATTGATGAAATTGCATCCGGCAATATGCGTGTATATAAAGATGGCGAATATATTGATCCTATGACGCTTAACAAACTGTTCTTTGCATAATGGGCGGATTTTTCGGAACAGTCTCCAAAAGAGACTGTGTATTGGATATTTTCTTCGGAGTAGACTATCACTCTCATCTTGGTACAAAGCGTGCCGGTATGGTTATGTATGATGTTAAGGATGGATTTCAGCGTCAGATTCATTCTATTGAAAACACACCCTTTCGTACAAAGTTTGAGAAGGATTTGACAGATTTTCACGGCTGCTCCGGAATCGGCTGTATCAGCGACAGCGATCCGCAGCCCTTGCTTGTTCGCTCACACCTTGGTGTTTATGCAATAACAACTGTTGGTATGGTAAATAATGCGGAACAGCTTATTGAAAAATATTTTTCTGACCACGGACATCAGTTTATGGCAATGAGCTCGGGTAAGGTTAATACTACTGAACTTGTTGCCGCCATTATAAATCAAAAGGAAGATTTAGTGTCCGGTATTCTCCATGCACAGGATGAGATTGACGGCTCTCTTACACTTCTTATCCTTACAGCGAATGGCGAAATCATTGCTGCCCGTGACAAGGTCGGCAGACTTCCCGTGCTTATCGGCAAAAATGATGAAGGATATTCCGTAGCATTTGAGTCCTTTGCTTATCAAAAGCTTGGTTATGAGGATTTTTATGAATTAGGTCCACGGGAGATTGTCAGAATGACCTCCGGCGGAATTGAAACGATTTCTCCTGCAGGAGATAAAATGAAAATATGTGCCTTTTTATGGACATATTACGGTTATCCGAATTCCAGATATCAGGGCAAAAATGTTGAGCAGATGCGATGCGATAACGGTAAAATTATGGCTCGTGATGAAGCAAAGCGAGGCGGAATTCCCGATGTTGACTATGTTGCAGGTGTTCCGGATTCCGGTGTTCCTCATGCACTGGGTTATGCACATCAAAGCGGTACGGAATTTGCCCGTCCCTTTGTAAAATACACACCGACATGGCCTCGTTCCTTTATGCCTGCAAATCAAAATGTCCGTAATCAGGTTGCCAAGATGAAGCAAATTCCTGTTCCTGAATATATCGAAGGCAAAAAGCTTCTTCTTGTTGATGACTCCATTGTCAGAGGAACGCAGCTTGGCGAAACAGTGGATTTTCTATACAGTGCAGGAGCAAAAGAGGTTCATATGAGGTCAGCTTGTCCTCCTATTATGTATGGATGTAAGTTCTTGAACTTTTCAAGAAGCAATTCGGAAAACGAGCTGTTGGCACGCCGTGTTGTTCAGGAGCTTGAAGGTGATGAGGGCAAACAGCATCTTGCTGAATACTCAGATGCAAATACAGAGCGCGGTCAGTGTATGCTCAAGCGAATTTGTGAGATATTCGGTTTTGATTCTCTTGGATATCAGTCATTGGAAGGCGTTCTGGAATCAATAGGAATTGATAAGGATAAGGTCTGCACCTATTGCTGGTCAGGCAAGGAATAAGGGAGCAGCTTGCCGAAACCGGTAAACAGCTTTTTCGATGAATTGTAATTTTGAAAAAAAGTTTGCATTTGACATAAAATGTGTTATACTAATATTTGGTGTGTATTGAGTTAAATATCAGAGGTGAACGGTTATGAAAAAAATTGGATTTGATAATCAAAAATATCTTACTATGCAGTCGGAGCAGATACGCAGAAGAATAGAATTTTTCGGCGGTAAACTGTATCTGGAATTCGGCGGTAAGCTTTTTGATGATTTTCACGCATCCAGAGTTCTGCCCGGATTTGAGCCGGACAGCAAAATCCGTATGCTCCAGCAGCTTAAGGATGATATGGAGATTGTCATAACCATAAATTCCGAGGATATAGAAGCCAATAAAATCCGAGCTGACCTTGGTATCACCTACGGCGAGGATGTTCTCCGTCTTATAGATACCTTCCGCGAGATGGATTTGTATGTGGGAAGCGTGGTGCTTACCCGTTACAAGGGACAGACTGCGTCCAATGCATTTTTAAAGCAGCTTTCTTCTCTGGGTATCCGTTGCTACTGTCACTATACAATAGCGGGATATCCGTCGGATGTTCAGCATATAGTAAGTGATGACGGACTTGGTAAAAATGATTATATAGAAACCACCCGTTCGTTGGTAGTTGTAACAGCTCCCGGCCCCGGAAGCGGAAAGATGGCAACTTGCCTGAGCCAGCTTTACCACGACCATAAAAGAGGTATTACTGCAGGATATGCAAAATTTGAGACATTCCCCATATGGAATATTCCTTTGAAGCATCCCGTAAACCTTGCTTACGAGGCTGCAACGGCAGACCTTAACGATGTCAATATGATCGATCCCTTCCATCTGGAAGCATATGGCGAAACTACGGTTAACTACAACAGAGATGTGGAAATCTTCCCTGTACTCAACACCATCTTTAAGCTTATTCAGGGAGAATCTCCTTACAAGTCGCCTACGGATATGGGTGTAAATATGGCGGGCAACT
>JAZPXS010000152.1:0-16864 GCA_045543775.1 Clostridia bacterium | reverse complement strand
AAAGGTTTGCAATTTCATTTGTATAGGTTGCAATTCCACTCATACGCTGTAAATAGTTAAGAGCGGTGCGCTCACCCGAAAGCAGAACACGTATATCTCCACGCACCTTACCCAGCATTTGACCGTTTTTAACCTTGTCACCATCCTTGCAGGCGAAGGTTACCTTGGTATCCGGGTCAAGAAGTTTAAATACCCTCCGGAATACATCAAGACCTGCAATTACTCCATCTTCCTTGCATATAAGTTCAACTTCGCCTTCTTTGTATTCTGGCATAACCGAATTGGTTGTAATATCTTCGCTTGTGATATCCTCCTTGAGTGCAGCTAAAATCAAATCATCTGCATTGAGCTTCATTGTTATATTATTCATGGCTGTTTTTCTCCTTTTCTATAGAGCTGAGAATTAACTGTTTGTATTCACTCTTATAATTTTTGTATTTTTCGGGGTTAATCTCCGGCGTTATGATGTCTTTTACCGAATTATAGTTTAAGTTTATGTCCGATGATGCCCGCTTGGCAAAAACGAGACTTTCAAGCAGAGAATTACTTGCCAGACGATTTCTGCCGTGAACACCGTTGCATGCGGTTTCCCCCACAGCATAGAGCCTTTCCATGCTGGTTTTTCCAAATCCGTCAACATCAATTCCGCCCATAAAATAGTGCTGTGACGGCACTACCGGTATAGGTTCTTTTGTAACATCATATCCCTCGTCAAGGCAATGCTTGTATATATTGGGGAAATGCGTCTTTATTTCCTCTTCGGGAATAGCCGCAAAAGAAAGCCACACATAGCTGGAATTTTCTTTTTTCATTTCCTCAAATATCGCTTTTGTCACAACATCACGGGGCAGAAGCTCATTTACAAACCTCTCGCCTTTGGAATTCAGAAGAACTGCTCCCTCACCGCGAACAGACTCCGAAATCAGGAATTCCCGTCCGTCTTTTGCGGTATAAAGAGTTGTAGGATGAATCTGTATGTAATCAATATTCTTTAGTTTTATACCGTATTTTATTGCAAGGGCAAGTGCATCACCTGTAAGATGCCTGTAGTTGGTGGAATGCTCAAATAAGCCTCCTATTCCGCCGGTAGCGAGCACAGTGTAATTGGCATTTATTACCTTGTAGCTACCGTTTTCGTCGTGCCCTACAATCCCTTTACATTCGTTTTCACAGCAAATCAAATCTACCATTGTGAAATTCTCTATAAGAGTTATATTTTTTCGGCTTCTTGCAGTTTCAAGAAGATGTGATGTTATTTCTTTTCCCGTTTCATCTTCGTGAAAAAGTATTCTCGGGGCAGAATGTGCACCCTCTTTCGTATAGGTATATGCTTCGCCGTTTTTCTGAAATTTTACGCCAAATGAAACAAGGTCTTCGATAACGCCCTGTGACGAGCGAATCATTGTGTCTACCGATTCGGGGTTATTTTCATAGTGTCCTGCCTTCATTGTGTCTTCAAAAAAAGACTGATAGTCATCCTCGTCCTTTAAAACACAAATACCGCCCTGAGCCAAGTATGAATCACTCTTTCTGGCAATATTCTTTGTTACAATCAAAATATTCCTGCTCTCGGGAAAGTTAAGTGCACAATAAAGTCCTGCAACTCCACATCCGACAATTAAAATATCCGTATTCATATTATTTTGCACACTCCAACATTCTTTCCAGCGGCACAAGGGCTTGCTCTCTTGTGGCTTCGTCTACCTCAATAACATTATCTTCATTTTCAAGTACTGACAGTATGCTTTCCAAAGTATTAAGCTTCATATCCTTGCAACACGGTGATGGAGATACAAAATGAAATTTCTTTTGAGGACTATCATTCGTAAGCTTGTATTCTACTCCCTCTTCCGTGCAGATTATAAATTCTTTTTCTTCTGAATTTTTGACGTAATCAATTATATCCGCAGTACTTCCTATGTAATCAGATGCAATAAGCACATCCGGCTCACACTCGGGATGGGAAAGCACCGGAGCGTCGGGATATTTAATCTTAATTTCTGCAAGCTGAGCTTTTGTAATTGCGGCGTGTATAGGACAGCATCCGTCATTTACAATGATATTTTTCTCCGGAACCTTGTCTGCAACAAACCTGCCAAGATTCCTGTCGGGAATAAAAAATATATTTTTGCTCGGAAGCGATTTGACTATTTTTACCGCATTGGATGATGTAACGCACACATCGCTCAGGCACTTGAGTTTCGCTGTTGAATTGATATAGCATACAACTGCAAGGTCATCATAAGTATTTCTCATTTCCTCAATCAAACCGGGCTTGACCATATGTGCCATAGCACAATCGGCAGATAAATCGGGCATAAGAACTTTTTTTTCGGGATTTAGTATCTTTGCACTTTCTCCCATAAAATACACTCCGCAGAAAACAATAATATCTGCAGATGTTTTTTTAGCAACCTTCGCAAGATAAAATGAATCTCCGACAAAATCCGCAATTCTCTGTACTTCCATTGGTGCATAATAATGTGCAAGTATTACGGCATTTTTTTCCGCCTTTAGCTTTTCTATTTGTTTTTCCATTGCAAGTCTTCTCCTCATAAGCAGTTGTATAACAACACCGATGTGCTGAATGTCAAAGATATGTTAACACAAAGTTTTACATCTGTCAACTTATCTGTAAAGTTTTATTTGCTTGCAAAAGAAATTTTTTTATGATAAAATACTTTAAAAAAATGTAAAGGTAATTTCTATGGATATTCAGACAATCAAGCAAGCTTTTTTCAGGTCAATTCCTGTTATGGCAGGATATATGGTTTTGGGCATAGGATTTGGTATTCTTATGCACAATGCCGGATATGGATGTGCGTTGGCTGCAGCTATGAGTATTTTTATTTATGCAGGTTCTATGCAATATGTGGGAGTAAGTCTTCTTACCGGCGGGGCATCTATTCTTACCACCGCTGTTACAACCGTTATGGTAAATGCCAGACACCTGTTTTACAGTATATCTATGATTGATAAGTACAAAAATTCCGGAAAGTACAAGCCTTATATGATTTTTGCCCTTACCGACGAAACGTACTCTCTCCTTTGTGACGGAAAAACTCCCGAAGGAATTGAAAGTGAAGCTTACAAGTTTTTTGTGTCTCTTTTTAACCACAGCTATTGGGTTATGGGCAGTATTATCGGAAGTTTGATAGGAAGCGTAATACCATTTTCCACTGCCGGAATTGAGTTTTCTATGACGGCTCTTTTTGTGGCATCGTTTACAGAGCAATGGATTACCACCAAAAATCACATTCCTGCAATCACGGGATTTGCCGCAACTCTCCTATGCCTTTTGATATTTGGAAGAGAAAACTTTCTTATTCCCGCAATGATTCTCATAACACTGGTGTTGACGCTTTTGCGTGGCAGAAAGGAAGAAGCAATATGAAAGCATCTATACTCATTGCTACAATGTCTGCTATAACAATATTCCTGCGTTCTCTCCCGTTTTTGATATTTAAAAAGAAAACTCCGAAATACATATCTTATCTTGGAAGCGTGCTTCCGCCGGCAATAATCGGTATGCTTGTAATATACTGTCTTAAAGATATTACGCCATCCTGCAAACCATTTGGTATACCGGAAATGATTGCTGTTTTCTGCGTTGCATCCCTTCAGGTATGGAAGAGAAATTCACTGGTCAGTATCCTTACCGGAACTGCAATATATATGTTGCTTATACAACTGATTTTTTGATGGCTCATATTAATTTTTATATTGTCATTATATACAAAAGCTTTATTATCCCCAAACATACAAAATGCTGTCGGAGAAAAATTCTCCGGCAGCATTTACGCTTATAGAAAAATTATATTTTATATGCTTTTTCTGTAGGAATTGCAAACACAATTCCATTTGCATCGGAACCCAGTCCAAACTTGCTGTTTACCTCTTCCATAATTTGCCTGCTTGTATTCAAGGGAGCCAGAATGCACAGGATTTCCCTGTCTCCTTCTATCTTGAAATTTTCAAATTCCGCAAGCGATTCCAAATCTGCAAGTCTGCCTTTGATAACTGTTCCTCCGGTTGCACCGGATTTTCTGGCAATATGCATTACATCTTCCGAGTACCCTTCGTTTACGGATATAATAATTAAATTGTTGTGATGTTCATTTTTCATAGCACCATTTCCTTTTTCCAAACTTGCATTATTATTGAAGTTGAGTATTTCGGTAATCCTTCTGCTGGCGGCGGAAAGCTTCAGGATTATCATAAGTCCGCCGTATTTTGAATGGCTTGCAAAGGTGGTTCCGAAATTTGCCATCATATCCTTTATGCTATCTTCGGAACCAAGACTGATTATTATATCCTTATCATTCGTACCGAGTCCGAAAATATCCATCATTTCTGTGGGGGCGGTTCCGAACCCTACAGTCTGGAAATTGAGTCTTATATTAAGTTGCTGCAATTCCTTTATTAATCTTTGCCCCCTGTTGCGCTCTACGATAGACAAAAGCAACATAACCTTTTTGCTCATATTATTCTCCCTCCTCGTCAAAGAAAATAATATCGTCTTTTACCATACTGATCTCGGTATGCAATCTCTTTATCATACCGGCACGCTTTCTTCTTTCGTACAATCCCAGAATCTGGATTGTAATAAGCGGTGTCATTGCAATAAGAGCCACAATACCGAAAGCATCGGTCATTATGTTGCCGCCAAGAGCTTCGCAAGCTCCCATAGCAAAAGGAAGCATAAAGGTGGAGGTCATAGGACCGCTGGCAACACCGCCGGAGTCAAATGCAATACCGGTGTATATAGATGGCACAAAAAAGCTGATGATTAAGGAAATCAAATAGCCGAAAATCAAAAACGGCATTACCGGTATACCTGTAAGAACTCTGAGCATCGATATTCCAACTGATACCGAAACACCTATGGAAAGTGCCACGGCAACAGATTTTTGAGGTATTGCACCATTTGTTATTTCGCTTACCTGTCTTTTGAGGGAATGAACGGCAGGCTCGGCAGATACAACAAAATAACCCATAAGCATACCTACGGGAATAAGAATATTCTTAAAATCGCCTCCGGCAATTTTTGAGCCAATAAGTCTTCCGGCGGGCATAAATCCTATATTAGCACCGGTAAGGAACAATACAAGGCCTATATAGGTATATATAAAACCGACAGACATCTTAATAATACTGTGAATATGGAATCTTCTTGTAATGAGCTGAAAAATCACAAAAAGTACTACTATCGGAGCAAATGCCACTGCAACTTCGTGAGCATAAACCGGAAAGGCATCAATAAACTGTCTGAATGCCTCTGTGGTAGTCAGTACATTTGTCATTTCATAGGGAGTTGTTGCAGGATGGGGTTTATAGAATATGCTAAGCAAAAGAACCGATAAGATAGGTCCTACACTGCACAGTGCCACAAGACCGAAGCTGTGCTCACCTACATTTTTACCTTTTTTAGCAGAGGCTAGACCGGCACCCAAAGCCATAATGAAAGGAACTGTTATGGGACCTGTTGTAACACCGCCCGAGTCAAATGCCGTAGGCACAAATTCATCAGGTGCAAAGAAAGATAATATTATTATAAAAATATAGAATATCCAAAGAAGAGTTCTAAGTGGAATATCTTTTTTGTTTCTTAAAAATGTGATACTAAGAAAAACACCAACTCCAATGCCAACACAGTTAATGAGCATTGTATTGGGAATAGTTGGGACCTGCTGTGCAAGCACCTGTAAATCCGGTTCAGATACGGTTATAAAAAATCCCAGAACAAAACAGATAACAAGCGGAATAACAATCCTGCTGTTCTTATTGAGGGATTTACCTATCCCATCGCCCAAAGGTTCCATAGAGATTCCTGAACCAACAGTAAAAAAGCTCATTCCCAGAATAAGCATTATTGTTCCGAATAAAAACAGAACAAGTATTCCTGCATCAAGCGATACGAAAGTGACCGAAAGCACAAGAACAATAATTGCTATTGGCAATACGGAAGACAGGGATTCCTTTATTGACGCAAATATATGTGACATCATATTTAAATTCTCCTACCCGGATATTATTTTTAAAGATACTTCTTTAGTGTTTTGAGTGTGTCACATCCGCACTGATAAACATAGTTCCAATCCGCCCCTGCAAAAATCATATCGGGTTCAAATTTTGACCAGAATTCAATTGTTTGCTCATCCATTCCGCAGGCAATACCGAAGCATTTGTTATTCTTTTTTAAGATTTCTACTGCACGCTCTATCTGAGCAACTGTTTTTTCTTTATAAACATCAAGCATCTCTCCCACACTTCCGGACAAATCATTAGGTCCGAATATGTATCCGTCGATATAGGGATTTTTTATAATCTCTTCCAACTCATCGACAAAGTCAATGTGCTCAATCTGCATAAATCTGCACATTTCAAAACTTGTTTTGTCGACATATTCCTTGGCATCATCCGCACCGTATCTTATGGCACGCAGAGGACCGAATCCCCTATTGCCGTATGGCGGATATAGAGTCATATCGATGAGATGTTTTGCTTCCTCTGCTGTTCTCACCATAGGAAAAAGAATACCCTCAGGGCCCAATTCCATAATTTTTTTTGTAAATGTGAGGTCATCCTGAGGTACGCGTACAATTGCGGGAATACCTGCTGAGCGTGCGGCATTAAGGTGGCAAAGTATTTCCTTGGGAGACATATATGTATGCTCAGCATCAATCCACACACAGTCAAAACCTACATTGCCGGCAATCTCACACAGGCATGGATCTGTCAGGCTGACAAGTGTTCCGCGGATAGGTTCCTTATTCTCTATTTTCTGTCTTAAAATATTCATTTTGAATCTCCACATCTTTCTACAATTACTATATAAGTTTATTATATATCCAGCAGAAAATAAAGTCAATTGATATTGGGATGTTTTGTGACTTGTTACAAAAAAATTCTGTTTTCATAGGTTTTATGGTTCCTAAACGCAACAAATATAATCCCAAAATTGCAAGGTTTCCTTTCTTTTGCCATTTTATATTGCATTTTATTCCCGAATGTCATATAATATCTTTTGGAGCTGATAGATATGAACACAATTTTTCCAATATGTAATGATGCCATAAAAAAAGCAATCGAAACCAAAACTTTTGCCTGCTTTTATTCCACTAATCCTCCGCCGGGCAACAGCATACATATGCACGACTGCTGTGAAATACTGATATGCCTGAAAGGAAGCGGAACGGTATTTGTAGATGACAAAACCTACACCCTTGCCGAAGGAAACATATATGTCACAAACCAATTTGAAGCACATATGTTTCTTCCGGATGATCCTAACGATTTTGAAAGATATATTCTGGAAATAGATCCTGCATTTCTATACAGTGCATCTACGGAAAACACAGATCTCAGAGGTTGTTTTTCCGTACGCAATGACAATATCTCTCACAAGATTTCTCTCGGCGAAAACGAAAATCTTCATCTCAAGTCCCTTTTTGAAAATTTTACAAAGGACTTCGGATACGGTGATGATATAATAAAAAACTTAAGTGCCACCGCAATAATCACACTTACAAACAAATTTTTTGAAAAGCAAAATCAAAGCCACAGATACCGTTCCGGACTTGAGAATAAAACGGTTGATACTGCAGTAAACTTTATAAACCGGAACTACGCAAATCCTATGGATCTGGAAACCGTGGCAAAAAAATCCTATGTTTCCGTAAAAGAACTTTGCAGGCTATTTAAAAAGCATCTTGGAACCACTGTAAGCAAATACATAATGAGTAAACGCATAAGCGAAGCCAAAAAGCTTCTGAAAAGCGGTGAAAGTGTGCAGAGTACTGCCGAAAAATGCGGTTTTTCCGACTACACAAGTTTTATAAGAGCATTCAACCGTACCGTAGGGATATCCCCGGGAAAATACAAGCGTAGTATATGAAATAATAAACTATTGAAAATTATGTAATTTTGTGTTAAAATATCACTAATATTGTATAAGAGGTGTTATGATGAAAAAGGATGAATTCATCAAAATATATACTGAAAACATAACCCGTGAAGGTGCAGACAAGCTTCTTAGCTATCTCACAGGTGACAGTTGTGATTTCTTTACTGCACCTGCAAGCACAAGATTTCACAGTGCATATGCAGGAGGACTTCTCGACCACAGTGTTAATGTGTATCACTGCCTCAAGGACTATCTTGACCGTCCCAGAGTAAAGGAAACCTACGGCCTTAATGTAAGTGATGAAACCATTGCCATTGTAGCACTTTTGCACGACCTTTGCAAAATAAACTGCTACAAGGCATCCACAAGAAATGTAAAAGACGCAAAGGGCGTATGGCACTCAGTACCCAGCTACACTTACGAGGATGAACTGCCCTACGGTCACGGAGAAAAATCCGTGTACATAATTTCCGGCTATATGCGTCTTACAAGAGAAGAAGCATTCGCAATAAGGTATCATATGGGTTTTTCGGGTAATGAGGATAAAATGAATGTGGGAAATGCATTTGAAAAATTCCCACTGGCATTTGCTCTCTCTACCGCAGACATGGAAGCGACCTACTTTCTGGAAGAAGAACCTGTATTATAAAATTCACGGCACACGGACAAAAGTTCCGGTGCAAAACAAGGAGGTTTTATTATGAAAACAAAAATCATTACTTTGACACTTATGCTCTCACTTATGCTCTCACTTTGCACAAGAGCTAACGAACCTCCTGACTCTATCTCCTGGAAAATTGATGGTAATACACTTAAAATTTCCGGTCAGGGTGCTATTCCTGACTATTCAAATCCTGATGAAGCTCCCTGGAGCAATGAAAAATCAAATATAGAAAAAATTGTTGTTGAAGATGGCATAACACGCATTGGTAATCTGGCATTTTATGGATTTACCGATGCAAAGTCAGCTGTTCTTGCAAAATCCGTGGAAAGTGTCGGTGTTGGTGCATTCCATTATACAGAAGGACTAAAGACAAGTCTGGGAGAAATTGAACCTCAGTACCTTTTCTCTGTAGAAAGTGACCACTCTGTTGTTTCCAAGGACGATGATTTTATACTGACCATCAACCTTACTGCTGATTTCAAAAACCTTAACGGTATTCAGACTACACTGATATATGACAGATCAAGAATTCAGATTGATGAAAAATGGCAGGAAGAACAGTGGTATAACTCTGTTGATGATACAAATCTCGGATATATCTCCAAACCCATTTCCGGTTTTGTAGCCAACAACCTTCGACTGATGTATGTTTCTTTTTCCGGAACAAGTATTGACAAGGATTCCCCCCTCTACACTGCAGGCAAGATTACTCTCCCCATAGCCAAAATTAAATGCAAGGCTCTTTCGGATATTCTTGATATTAATACTTCCTGCTTCATAATTAAGGAAAGTGTTGTGTCCTTAAACAGCAACGATGCTATCGTAAAGGGTAAATGCAGCGAGAGCCAGCTCACAGTTACAACAAGGCTTCCGATACCCGGACTTGTGATAGAAACAGCCAATGGAAACCTTGCTCAATCATTTACAAAACCCGCTGTAAAAGAAGAAAAGCCTGAGATAGAAACAAGTATTTTTGTAGATGGCAAGACAGTTGTTTCCGATGTTAATCCATACAAGGATGAAAACGGTACTTACATATTGCCTCTCCGCCATACTGCAGAAGCACTTGGTGCCATTGTAAGCTGGAACAACGAAACTCAGATAGCTTTTATATGGTATAATAACGAAATGAGTGCTGTTCAGATTGGACAGAACAAAGTATTTAAAAACGATGGCGATAGTGAGCTTTCTGCCATTGTAAGCATCAAAGACAGTCGCACAATGGTTTCCTCAGACTTTTTCCAAAAGGCTCTTGGTGCAAAGGTTGATATACAAAACGACAAAATAACAATAACAAAATAAGAAAGTAGATTTTGACATGACACAAAATAACATATATTCCAAACTCGGCATAGAAGATAATGTCCTTAATTTCTGCGAAAATATACTCTCAGGACTCAAAGAGAGATTTGAAAGCATAGACGCTGTTACAGAATACAACAACGCCAAGGTGACCTATGCAATGCAGAAAAACCGCGTAAGTGCAGAATGTTTTGCAGGCTCCACCGGATATGGCTACAACGATATGGGCAGAGAAACTCTTGAAAAAGTGTATGCAGACTGTTTCCACACCGAAGCGGCTCTTGTGAGACCTCAGATAACCTGCGGAACTCATGCTCTTGCCACTGCACTTAGTGCAAATCTCCTGCCTGGGGATGAGCTTCTCTCTCCCGTAGGCAAGCCTTATGACACCCTTGAGGAGGTAATCGGTATCCGTAAGTCACCCTGCTCCCTTGCAGAATACGGAGTTACGTACTCTCAGGTTGATCTTCTCCCGGACGGCACCGTGGACTACGAGGAAATAAAAAAAGCGATTTCTCCAAAAACAAAGCTTGTTACCATACAGCGTTCCAAAGGCTATCAATCACGCCCTACCCTTTCCGTATCGGAAATCGGAAAAATTATTGCTACTGCAAAAAGCATAAAACCGGATGTTATCTGTATGGTAGATAACTGCTACGGAGAATTTGTTGAAACTGTTGAACCCTCTGATGTGGGTGCTGATATGGTAGTTGGCTCTCTTATCAAAAATCCCGGCGGCGGTCTTGCCCCCATCGGCGGATACATATGCGGTACACAGGAATGTATAGACAGATGTGCGTACAGGCTAAGTGCCCCCGGCCTTGGTCAGGAAGTTGGTGCAAGTCTTGATACAAACAGATCTCTTTATCAGGGATTTTTCCTTGCACCCACTGTTGTTTCTTCGGCTCTCAAGGGTGCAATATTTGCAGCTAATGTGTATGAAGCTCTGGGATTTAAGGTTGTACCGAATTCTGTGGAATCAAGGCACGACATAATTCAGGCAGTGGAACTTGGAAGCGGCGAGGCTATGGTCTCCTTTGCAAAGGGTATCCAGAAAGCAGCTCCCGTGGACAGCTATGTTACACCCGAACCCTATGCAATGCCGGGATATGACTCCGATGTAGTTATGGCGGCTGGTGCATTTATTCAGGGGGCTTCCATTGAGCTTTCTGCTGACGGCCCCATCAGAGAACCATATACAATCTTCTTCCAGGGCGGTCTTACCTGGCACAACGCAAAGCTTGGAATAATGATGTCACTTCAAAGTCTTGTAAACGACGGCTTTATAAAACTACAATAACAAACGACGAAAGGAATCATTATTATATGTGGATTATAGCAATTATAGCAATGCTCTGTTGGAGCGGATCGGATATCTTCAGTAAAGCAGGCTCCAACCTAAACGATAAATTCAGCCATTACAAAGTAGGTGTGGCAGTAGGTCTTGTAATGGGTATTCACGCCCTTTATGAGATAACAATAGGCGGTGTTCCCTTTTCCATCTCTGACATATGGGTTTACCTCCCGGCCTCTGCACTGTACATACTGTCTATGGTGCTTGGATATATGGGACTAAGATACATTGAACTTTCAATATCCTCCCCCATATGTAACTGTTCCGGTGCTTTTGCACTTATTGCAAGTATATTCTATTTTGGTGTTACATTTGACGAAAATTCCGAAACCGGAATTTTCCTTAACACTCCTATAATCATAGGAACAATACTCATAATAATAGGTATTGTGTGCCTTGGTTTCATTGAATATTTTGAAGATCCCCAGTCAAGACTTGAAAGGCAGAAAAAAAGTAACAGAAAATATGCAAAAAGTTTTCTTGCAATTCTTCTTCCGGTTATGTACTGTCTGCTTGACACCTGCGGTACATTTGTAGACACTGTCATTGCAGATAACTACACCGCAAACCTCATAGCAAACGGAGTTAAAGAGCTTGATGCCGAAAATCTCACCGGAGATATACTTAATGTTGCATACGAATTCACCTGGATGTTTATGGCGATTATTTTTGCAATTTATGTGTATGGCATTAAGAGAGAAAAATTCTCTCCCCGCTACGACTCAACAAAGCTTCTTGGCGGTATATGCGAGACCGTAGGTCAGGTGTTCTATATGATGGTAGTTGTATCCGACTACAAGGTGGGACTTGTAATAATCTCCGCTTACTGTGCACTGTCCTTTGTATGGAGTGCAATCTTCCTTAAAGAAAAGTTATCCAAAAAGCACTATCTGGCAATTGCGGCGGCATTTATCGGTATAGTGATACTCGGAATATACGATGTATAAAAAACAATGGGTGTAAAAACGACGTTTTTACACCCATTGTTTTTTTATAATTAAATATCCCGATGCCACAAGGTCTGACGTAAAAAATACAAAATAACTATTGCAAAAACCGCAATTCCGCCAATGTTAAGAAAACCGTTTCCAAGGCTGAATTTTTGTGACAAATCAAAAATTTTCTCAACACCAAGGATAGAAAATATTGCAAGTATTATACCGACTATACCCTCTCCTGCAATCATTCCGGAAGAGAAAAGTATTCCTCTTGATACATTTGATTCACGTCTATCTTCTTTGGAAAATTTTTCTGTTATATGCCGAACAATGGCACCTGCCATTATGCATACATTAAGCTCAACAGGAAGATATACTCCGATTGCAAACGGAAGAACGGGAATTGCCAGAATTTCTGCCACCAGTGCCGTAAATACTCCGGTTATTACAAGTGCCCAAGGGAGATTGCCCTCTACAACGCCTTCGACAATAAGCTTCATAAGGGTTGCCTGCGGTGCGGCAAGCTGCTGCGAACCAAAGCCCCACGCACTGTCAAGAAGGTAGAGCGTACCCCCTATTGCGGCAGATGAGGCAACGACACCTATTATCTCCCCTATTTGCTGTTTGCGTGGTGTGGCACCCAGAATATATCCTGTCTTAAGGTCCTGAGATGTATCCCCCGAAATTGCAGAAACTATGCATATAACAGAGCCTATGGATATTGCATCCCTCATAACATCTGTCCCTTTTCCGCCAAGGCTTTTCAGTATGACGGCGGTTATGAGAAGTGTGGCAATTGCCATTCCTGATACAGGGTTATTGCTGCTGCCTACAAGTCCCACCATACGGGACGATACCGCCGCAAAGAGGAAACCGAAAATAACTATTATTACCGCTCCTGCAAAGGAAACGGAAATTTGCGGAATAATCCATATAAATACCGTAATAAGAAGTATAAGAGCAAAAACAAGCCTCATATCCATGCTCTTTTCCCATCTTGGAACAATGGTCTGTGTTCCCATAGAAAAGCTCCCGACAACTCCCTTAAGCGTGGAAAATATCACGGGTAGAGTTTTGAGAAGGCTTATCACTCCTCCTGTAATAAGTGCACCGGCGCCTATATAGCGGATGTATGTGCTCCATATTGCGGAAGTACCTCCGCTATTTAATATCTCTCCGATTGATACCAGTCCGGGATAGATTACTGTATCTTTTCCAAAGGTAGCAATGAGGGGAGTAAATACAAGAGAACTAAGCAGTCCCCCTGCAACCATATACGAAGCTATTCTGATTCCGCAGATATATCCTACACTTACGACTGCCGGATAGATCTGTGTACCGATTGTTCCGGGAAAGCTGCCAAGACGAAACGACACCTCTCCAAAGGCTATTTTAAGTCCGTCTGTAACAAATTTTATGATTGCGGAAAATCCCATACCCTTAAACACAGTGGCAGTTCCCACGCCTTTTTTCTCCCCTGCCATAAGTACCTCGGCACAGGCTTTGCCCTCAGGGTAAGGAAGATTTTTGTGTTCTTTGACTATAAGTGCATCCCGAAGTGGTATCATAAAAAGCACGCCAAGAATACCGCCCACAAGAGCAATAAGCGTTATAGACAAAATACCCGGTTTTGACATTCTGCCCTCAGATGCCCACAAAAAAAGAGCCGGCAGAGTAAATATAGCTCCTGCGGCAACCGACTCCCCTGCAGAACCTACGGTCTGGACAAGATTGCTCTCGAGTACGGAGCTTTTTCTGAGAATTACACGAAACACCCCCATAGATACAACTGCCGCAGGAATTGATGCGGAAACCGTCATACCTACCCTAAGTCCAAGATAGGCATTTGCCGCACCGAATACTACCGCCAATATAATTCCGGTTATCACAGATGTAAGTGTTATCTCCCTGACTGAATTTTCATCTGTAATGTATGGTGCAAACTCTTCTTTTTTCATAAAAAAACCTCTTCCGATTTTTATCGGAAGAGGTGAATTTTTAGTCGTTGCAGTTTTTCAGAACTTCCGATATTATCTCATAAACTCTTGAAGCTGAATTAATATCAAGCCGTTCTGATGTGGAATGTATGTCGTACATATTGGGGCCTACGGAAATACAATCGAGAGACGGTATGGCGGAGGAAAAGACTCCGCACTCCAGTCCTGCGTGAACTGCACAGAACTTAGGCATATTGCCCGTTACTTCTTTAGCACACTGACCGTACAACCTTTGAAGCGGAGAGTCCTTTTTCAGTTCCCAGGGAGGGTACATACCGGATGTGCTGTGTGTAAAACCGTATTTTTCGGAAATGAGAGAAACATCTCCCAAAACTCTCTGCATCTCGGAATTTATCGAGCTTCTTACAGACAGTATCACCTCTGCCCTGTTCTCTGTTGTTTTTACAATTCCGGCATTTGCAGAGGTCTCTACAAGTCCCTCCATATCCTTTGACATAGCAATAACTCCGTCAGGCAGGGATTCAATACAGCAAATCACATCCATTCCGTTTTCCATAACAGAGTAGTCACTCTCATTACCCCTCTTTATCTCAAGTTTGATATCGGGGTTATCGTCTATTACAAGTTTTTCTGCCTTTTCAAACTCTTTGTATAATTCATCCTCAAAGTTTTCAGGATTGCCTGTAACAACACTCACCTTGCAGGAGGTTGTAATGACATTTGTCTTATCTCCGCCGTTTAATTCTATTATTTCAAATTTTTGTCCGGCATATACATTTTTTAAAATTCTTGCCATAAAGGCATTTGCATTTCTTCCCCCTCTGTTAATCTGTGTTCCGGAATGACCTCCGGCAAGACCGGATAGGATAATATCAATTCTGCTTCCTCTTACTTCTTTGTGTTTAATCGGCATAATTGCAGAGAAATCTGCCCCTCCTGCACAGGAAATAAGAACAGTATTTTCTCCTCCGCCATCGACATTTATCATTTTTCTGCCTTTTAAAACAGAGGTATCAAGCTTCAGAGCACCGAGCATACCAACCTCTTCGTCGGTGGTAAACACACACTCCAGAGGAGGATGGCAAAGGCTGTTGTCAGAGAGTATTGCAAGCATATATGCAACAGCAATTCCGTTATCTGCTCCGAGAGTTGTCCCTTTTGCCTTTATAAAGCTATCATCAATATAAAGGTCAAGTCCGTCTTTTTCAAAATCGATACTGCAACCATTATCCTTCTGGCAAACCATATCCAGATGCCCCTGAAGTATTACGGGACTTGCGTTCTCGTATCCTTTTGAGGCAGGTTTAAATATTATTACATTTTTTGAATCATCAATAATATATTTCAAATTGTTTTTTTGAGCAAATTCTCCGCAATAGCGGCTTATTGCATCCATATTGCCTGAACCTCGTCCGATTGAAGAAATCTCTTCAAAATACTTAAATACATTTTCAGGTTTGAGGTGTGAAAGCTTACCCATAATTATATCCCCCTATTCGGAAAAATTTTGTCTGAATTTCTGCGGTGTGACACCAAGCATTTTTTTGAAAACACTGTTAAAGGATTTCATATCCGAGTATCCGCAAAGTCCCGCAACTTCTATTATCTTTTTATCTGTGTTGGCAAGAAGCGACATACTTTTCTCTATCCTTAACTTGCGAAGATATTCTGTGAAGGTAATACCCACATTATCCTTAAATTTTCTGCTTAAATACGAAATACTGAAAAAAGTCTCCTCGGAAATAGCCTTGAGGATATCTTTCCTAAGAAAATTTTCTTCTGTGTAGTCTATTATTTTTCTGCACAGTTCGTCTGTGCAAAGAGGTCTTGAACCTTCGTTTTTTCGCATAGTAAGGATAATAATTTCTATAAGCTTTGAGCGGATTATCTCAAGATATCCTGATTCTTTTTCATTGTATTCATCAATACATTTATTCAGCAGTTCCTTTATATATCCCCCGTCATCTTTAAAAAACATATTTGCAGGACTTACATTTATTACAGCATTATTATTTCGTATCATATAATTATTTACGATTTCGCTGAAATTATATTTGTTTTTCAGAGTTCTGTCAATAAACTCTGCAACAAAGAGGCAGTTAATAATCTCAAGCTTTTCTCTTCCTCTCCTCGCATAGGAATGACCGGTTCCGTAATCAACAAAGAAGTAATCTCCTTTTTCTATCACTCTTTCTTCCCCGTCAAGAGTATGAACCGCACTTCCGGAAGACACATACACCAACTCAAAAAAATTGTGAGTGTGTGATGTGGATTCACTTTTTGTACAGATGTGTATATTAAATTTTCCCCCGAGGAGAGCTTCTGTATTCAGAACCCGCATAGCAAAATCCCCCTATGAATTTGTAAAAAAAGTGGGTTGATTTTATTATACATCAACTTTAAAATAGTGTCAACAAGGTATTTTGGAGGTAAAACCTATGCTTTACAAAAAGAACAAAGGACCAAAATTAGATATTGAGCTTTTTAAAAATCCGACTTCCGAATACAGAGCCGCACCTTTCTGGGCATGGAATTGCAAGCTCGACAAGGAAACCCTTACAGAGCAGATAGAATATTTCAAGGAAATGGGCTATGGCGGTTTTCATATGCATTCCCGTTCGGGACTTGCCACCACATATCTCGGCGAGAAGTTTATGGACTGCGTTAAACACTGCCGTGACAAGGCAAAAGAGGAAGGTATGCTCGCCTGGGTATATGACGAGGACAGATGGCCCTCGGGCT
>JAZPXS010000151.1:0-5629 GCA_045543775.1 Clostridia bacterium | reverse complement strand
AAATGCAATGTGTCCGTCTACACCGCTACCGCCAAGGAACAGGTCTATGCCGCCGTAAGATGCGATTTTGTCTTCGTAACGCTGGCATTCTGCTTCAAGATCATCTGCCATACCATCTAAGATGTTGATATTTTCAGCAGGGATGTCAATGTGGTTAAAGAAGTTGTCGTGCATAAAGTACCAGTAGCTCTGGTCGTGTTCACGAGGCAAACCAACATATTCGTCCATATTGAAGGTTACTACGTTTTTAAAGCTTACCTTGCCTGCTTTGTTAAGTTCAATAAGATTCTTGTATACACCAAGTGGTGAAGAACCTGTAGGAAGACCTAAAATAAAAGGACGGTTTTCCTTGTGATTGTTAATAGCATCAGCAATGTGCTGTGCAGCCCATAGGCTCATTTCGTCGTAATCGTTTTTAATAATAAGTTTCATGAAAATCACACTCCGTGAAAATAATATTTGTATTTGTCGAATGTTTCAAAACGACAATACATACTTATTATCTCATTTTTTTACGGATTTGTCTATAGTTATTGAAAATTTTTTGATAAAATGACCATATTGATAAATATGCACACTATTGTCAATTTTTGTTTGATATGGTATAATAGATTTAACAAGGGTAAATCTATTCGTCGATATAAATCTCTTATGAGATTTTTGATATGTGCTAAAAGCACTCGATATGCCTGACGGCACGATATGTTGCTGACACAACAAGATTTACGTCCCCGTTTATCTAAATAATAACCGAGTATAATATAGATAAAATATTCCCGGGGACAAAAGAAACCGCTCTTATGTTTATGTGTGATGCAACTGAACAGTATAAGAAATGAGGTATGAATAGTATGAGTGATGGAAATTCGATGTCGAGGTATGAAAAGTTTTATAAATTTTTAAAAGAAACTATGGCTTCTGCCGATACCGCCGGGAGCAAAAAAGAAGAGCAGGGCAGGTTTTCATATCTGGAAGAAAAAATAGGAGCAAAGTATAGCTTCGATGGGCGGAATAACGCAGAACGGATTATTTCTGTCGCAGTAGGAGCATATCATACTGCGGCACTGAGAAGTGACGGTACGGTGGTGGCTGTGGGTAACAACAGTTACGGTCAATGTAATGTTGACGGATGGAAGGATGTTACTGCGATTTTTGCAGGCGAAACACAGACCATAGGTATAAAAAAAGATGGAACGGCTCTCATAACTACCGAGGATGAATATAGTTATAAAGTGGATATGCCGATTGCTTCGGTAGCATCAAAATTCGGTGAGACGGTATTCCTTAAATCGGATGGTACAGTTGCTATCGTTATAGGCCTTCTCGGTTCAGCACACGATCTTTCCCGCTGGAAAGATATTGTTGAAGTGGATATTGGAAGGAATCATATTGCAGGCTTAAACAAAGAAGGATTTGTGGATGTAAGCTCTGGGAGTGGGCAGTGCTATAGCTATGACGGTTTCGGCTGGAGTGATATTACTGCAATCGCTGCCGGAGAATATTATACCCTGGGACTCAGAAAAGACGGCACAGTAGTTTCTGATGGACTATTTGAAAATGACAGTCGTAATATTTCCTCATGGACGGGGGTTATTCAGATTATTGCCGGGCCGGATTATTGCCTGGGACTGAAGAAGGACGGTACGGTGGTTGCTGCGGGAAACAACGGTCAGGGGCAGTGTGATGTTTCCTCATGGAAAGATATTGTTTCAATTGCCGCAGGATTTGGTTTTACGGCGGGACTGAAAAAAGACGGAACCGTAGTTTCTGCAGGGAAAAACTTTGATGAGGAAATTGATATTTCTTCGTGGAAAGATATTGAAAAAATATATGTGGGCAATTATCATATCGCAGGTCTTAAAAAAGATGGTACTGTAGTTGCCGCAGGAAGTAACAGGTATGGACAGTGCGATGTTTTCCCACGATATGATATTGTGGACATATCTGCAGGCGAAAAACATACTGTGGGACTTAAAAAAGACGGTACTGTTGTTGCTGTTGGGGATAATAAAGATCATCAGTGTGATGTTTCTTCCTGGACGGATATTATTCAGATAGGCACCGGAAACAGACACACAGTGGGGCTTAAAAAGAATGGAACGGTAGTTGCATCGGGAAGTCGTTTTTATGGACAAACAGATGTTTCTTCATGGACAGATATCGCCTCAATATTTGTCGGGTTTGACTATACAGCGGGCATAAAGAAAAACGGTACAATAGTGGCTGTGGGATGTATCGATTGTATGCAAAAGGATGATGATTTACTCCCGGGGGATATTGCGTGTTGTGAGCAGACGGAGGTCGTTCAGATAGCAGCAGATGCGTGGGGGGATCATACTGCGGAGCTCAGGAAGGATGGCACTGTTACTGTAAACTCCAGTGATCATTTCGACGAATATGATGTTTCTTCCTGGAAGGATATTTGTGTTCTTGCTGTGGGAAGTTATCATATGGCAGCTCTCAGGAATGACGGTACTGTGGTTGCCTGCGGTGATAATGAATATGGGCAATGCGATGTTTCCTCTTGGACTGATATTGTTCAGATAGCAACCGGAGCGGAGCATACCTTAGGCGTAAAAAAAGACGGAACCGTGGTTGCAGCAGGAAATAACAAATCCGGTCAGTGCAATATTTCCTCGTGGACTGATATTGTTAAAATATCAGCAGGGGAGAAACACACCGCAGGGATTAAAAAGGATGGCACGGTAGTTGTTGTCGGCGATAATGAATTTGGTCAGTGCAAGATATCTGCGTGGAATTTCCCATTTGGATTAAACAGATAAAGGAAACAGCTGAAAAATAAATAGATGCGGAGGGATGAATATGGAACCTAAAAATGAGTTTATACAAAGTGCAGATAATTATGGTGAAGTTGTCGGTGTGAGTGCAGGACTCGGTCTATGCGCGGCACTTAAAAGAGACGGCAAAATATTTTATGCAGGTGGTTGTGGTTATAATTTTTTGTGTGAAGATATTGTTCAGGTGTCTGCAGGAGGATATCATATTGCAGCCTTGAAAAAAGACGGGACGGTTGTGGCATACCGTAATAACAGATATGGTCAATGCAATGTTGATACCTGGACTGATATCCTTCAGATATCTGCAGGAGAAGCACATACGGTAGGTCTTAAAAAGGATGGCACCGTAGTTGCAACTGGAAATCGCAGTTACGGTCAATGCCAAGTTTTTTCATGGACAGATATTGTTCAGGTATCTGCCGGTTCCACTCATACTGTCGGACTTAAAAAGGATGGTACGGTAGTTGCTGTGGGAAACGACAATTATAGCTACTGCGGTATCTTTGAGGTTGCCTCCTGGACAGATATTGTTCAGGTAGAAGCAGGAAGAATGAATACAATCGGCTTAAAAAAAGACGGAACAGTTGTTTGCACCGGATACAGCGATGCTTTTGAACAAAAATTTTCACAGTGGTCGGATATTGTGCAGATATCTTTAAGATATAATCATGCTGTAGGACTGAAGAAAGACGGCACGGTAGTTGTCGTGGGCGGAAACCGATACGGTGAATGTAACGTTGATTCATGGAAGGATATTACCCAAATATCAGGCGGATTTGATATTACCATGGGGCTTAAAAAAGACGGCACAATCGTGGCTACCGGAGCCAACAGCCATATATGGAGTAACATTTCACTCTGACGGAGACGGACACTCCGTGGGTTTAAAGGTACGGTTGCGGATGGTTATAATAGGTCATAATGAGTTAAAAATTGAGAGGGAAATATGGAAAATTTTGATGGACTGATAAAAAAACACAAAAAAAATTCCTTTTATTGCGTGGAAAAATCGAAATGGCTCAGACAGGATTGCAACGTGGCGTTCAAAACCGTTAAGTGCGAAGCAGATATGGGCGAGCCATTAAGCTTGGCATTGTTGGGGGATTGTTATTATTACGGATACGGTACGGAAATAAATTATAAGTCAGCAGTGCAATGTTACGAAAAAGCCTTTGCTTACAGAAAAAGCAGTAATAACCGCGATATAATTGAATACAAAATGTATGAGTTGGGTTTATGTTACGAGCACGGCAGAGGGACAGAAAATGATAAGCAGGCGGCAATGGAATGTTTTGCAATTTCAGCTGAAGCCGGCAATATCTATGCTATGTATGCTTGCGGTGACTTATATGCAATTCAGTTTGATAATTTTGAAAAAGCCGTTGAGTATTATAATCTGGCCGTTGATGTTTATAACAATAGTGAACAAAGGGATGAGTATGCGGATTACTTTGAAAAAATGAAATACATCCTTGAGTGTTATAACTCAGCCGTCAATGGGGAAAATATTATGGTAGAACTTGGTGATTATTATACGGGATATGTGGAAAAATATAAACAGGACTATGTTTATCATGAGGGGTATCGCGAAGAATATACATATCGTATAGTCGAGGGCTTTCATAATACGATTGATGGTAAAAAGGGTTTTGCGTGGTACCGGAAGGCGAATAGCCGATACCGTTTGGCGTGTTGTTATTATGAAGGTGTGGGTACAGAGAAAAACTGGGCAAAGGCTGTTGAAATATTTCAATCCTACGCAAATTCCACGGAATTTGAGCATTATGCTGCGAATGCATTGTGTCATTGCTACTCAACCGGAGGATATGGCGTGGAAAAGAATTTTTTGAAGGCAGCAAGATGGTTATTAAAGCTTTGAGCAGAAAAGGTGGCAGTTCGTTGCTGTTAACAGAGCTTTAGACAAATAGGGACGGAGACAAATGAGGACGTGCATTTTTAGTCATCTTTTAAGATAAGGGGACGGTTCCCATGTCTTAAAATAAGAGAAAAATAGAACCGTCCATATGACCTCGTAGGGCGAAACGTATACCTTCAAACATTCTGTATGACCTAGAAAATGCTATTTTGATCCAAAATATGATTATTGGGTTGTGATTGCATGTAAAAAAGGCAAAGATGTTTTGGAGGGCGATTTTCCTTGTCTGTATATATAAAAAGACAATAGTCAAAGTGTAGAAATTAAGGGACGGCTAAATATCGAATAGGTGACAGGGAAAAAAGGGGATGTGCCTGATTTTGCAAAATAAATTGCCTGCGAAAATTCTTCGGTGTGAATTGCAATCAGAGATTTCATGAATTGAGCCTGCGGCTCATGAATTGCACCTATAGTGCGTTGCGGTGGAAACCTTCGTTTTCATTTAAAATGCAATTTTCACTAGGAACACAATACCATTTTGGGACATCAGACTGTGTCAAAACTCCGGTAAAACCATTGAAAAAGCAGCTGCTTTATGATATAATGATTTCATCATGGATGAAATCATTAACTAAGTTTGCCTTCGGCAAGTGAAGTTATCTTGCGATAGTGAAGTTTAACAAGTTAAGTGAAGTTTCGCTTTACGGCGAAGTGGCAAACTTAACTTCACTTTTGCGACAGCCAAAACTTCACTGCGTTAGCAACTTCACTTTGAACTTTAGTTCAAAACTTCACAAAATGAGCGGCATCTAAATTGTTCACTGATTTTATAATATTTAAACAGATATGAAATTTTGGAGGTAAAGTATGAAAAAAGTAGTAAAAGCATATGCGGAAACTTCTTTGATTTTGCGTATACTGATCGGGTTGGTAATTGGTGTGAGTCTTGGATTAT
>JAZPXS010000150.1:0-15418 GCA_045543775.1 Clostridia bacterium | reverse complement strand
CCCTTGCTGAACTTGTAGTCCTTGAAAGCTATTACAATACCGAACATGGGTACATAGCATATGAGAATAAACCATGCCATACCGGGTATTGACATAAGCAGCAAGGAGATGCTCTTTTTTAAGTCCTTAAAAAATTTCACTGTCTTTCTCTCCTTCTTTCATCGGCAAAGTGAGTACAGCTGTAAGTCCTCCGCCATTGGTTGCAAGGTACTCAAGACCTGCTTCTTTGCCATACTTGTTTTTTAATCGTTTGTGAATATTTACAATACCGATTTTCTCGGTATCAAATATACCGTCTTCCCCATTGAGATACAGATTTAATTTTTCTGCATCAAAGCCTGCTCCGTTGTCCTCTATTTTTATTTGAAGAATATCCTCTTTAAAATGAGCGGATATCTTTATGCAAAGAGGCTCTCCTTTTCGCCTCATACCGTGTATTATGCTGTTCTCTACAAGAGGCTGAAGCATAAACTTAGGTACTTTAAGCTTTAATACTTCCTCATCGGCTTCAACAGAAACATTGTAAATTTCTTTTCGGAATTGCTCTTGAAGCTTTATGTAGTTTTTTATAAACTCTATCTCGTTTTTTAAATCTATAATCATCTCCGATGTGCGGGCACTGTACCTGAAACTATCTGCCAGTGCCGAAGTCATATCGGCTATTTCATCTTCACCTTTTTTTAGTGCCATCCAGGATATGGAATCCAGTGCATTGTACAGATAATGGGGATTTATCTGCGTCTGTAACATTCTGAATTCGGCTTCCTTCTTTTGTTCACCGAGAACCTGTGCGGTAGAAATCAGCTTTCGTATTCGTTGTGTCATAGAGGTGAATGATTTGTACAAGGTGTCAATTTCTATGACTTTTGAATCAGAAAAAACAGGAACTTCCTCTCCATCTGTCTGGCTGCTTTCCATATAATTCGAAAGCCTTTTTATCGGTCTTACAATTACACCGGAGAGCAGTACCGTTATAATAAGCACAACTACTAGCAGTATCAGCATTATAAGGTATATATCGCTCATTGTTTCCTCTATGGTGATAAAAACCTTGTCTTCGGGAATTACCGCCACAAGAGACATATCGAACCCCAAATCATACATACCCACATAATACTCTCTGTTACCTATGGATGCACTTGTCATAGGAAGTTTCTTTTTGTTGGTGCTTTTCCTAAATTCGGATGCAAAATCTATTATCTGCGGTGATACTGTTTCGTCGTTAGTGCAAATAACATTGTTTTTGGAGTTTACGACAAGAATATTCAGAAAATCTTTGTTTTCGATACTTCCGTAATTTCTTAAAATACTTTCAAAATCTATGCCGACGACATTTACACCGAGAATTTCGTTGTTGAAATTTACATAGTTTTTTATAAGCTGTGCAAAACAAACATATCCCGGAAGCGTTGGCTCTTCAAAAATACAAATTTGCTTTTCTGAATTGATAAGCTCTTTGTACCACGTGAGTTTGTCAAGACCGTTTGTATTGTAAAGTGCAGAATTGCCGGCAATCATTAATTTGTTCGCACCGTCTTCCAAAAATTTGCTCGCAGGATGGGCACTGTCAACATAGAATACTCCTGTTGAAATATAATCCTCTCTTATTGGTATCCGCACAGAGGATAACTGCCTCCTCATCTGCAAAAGCACTGCACTTGCGGTTATAACATCATCACCATCGTATTTGAGAAGTTTTATAAACTCCTTGTCAGATGCAAGTCTGGCGTTATCATCCTGCATTCCGATAAGAGATTCGGCTACTTCTTCGTTGCAGTTTTCTACAACATTTTCAATATCATTTATAACAAAATCAAGAAGTCTTTCATTGAAGCGGTCACTCACTGCGTAAAACACACAGGCACTTACAAAAAAGATTGACAGTATAAGAACCGAAAGTACTGCCATCCGAATGCTAATTTTTATCTTCTTCATCCGGGAGTCTCTTTTGCCATTGTTCTGTACTCTGTAGGCGTTACACCGGTTCTTTTCTTGAATACTCTGACAAAATAGTTAGGGTCAGAATATCCGAGCATTTGTGCTATCCGCCTTATGGAATGATCTGTATTTTCAATCAGCTCTTTGGCTTTATCAATTTTTGTGTTTATAATATAATCTGACAGTGAAGTGTCTCCTGCACTCCTGAACAGCCTTGATATATGGTCAACAGAAAGATTAAAATGATCTGCCACTGCACTTGAATGTATGTCGGGACTGCTAATGTTATCTTCTATAAACTTTTTGACATTTAATACTATGTTTCCGGAGCTTTGTTTGGAAGAATCGTGTCTATCCTTATATATAATATTATTGAACATATCGGTCATATATTGCTTCATGGAATGAATGTCTGCAAGCTCGTGAAAACGTTCTATGCATTTTTCGTCCATTGAATCGACATCGGTTCCCTGGCAAAATTCACTCATCAGACTGAGCATTACCAGATAGTACTCTTTGTACCTCCTGATGCTTACATTAGAAAAAATATCTTCTATATCAAGCAATCTGCCAAATTCGTCTTCATTTCCGCTTCGGCACGCTGAGCGAATGCTCTGTTGCAGCTCCTTACCGTGAAGAAGACGGCTCCAGCTGATGTCATCCGTTTTTCTGGAGGAAACTTTTTTTATTACATCGGAAAGTTGATCGAGTTTTGCTCTGTTAATGGGCTTTATTATATACTCGCGAATATCATATTTAAGTGCTTCTCTTGCATATTCAAATTCGGCATGGGCACTCAAAAGAATGATTTCAGTTTCATATTCATTATCTCTGATAAACTTTGCCACTGACAAGCCGTCCAGATACGGCATACAAATATCCAGAATAATCAAATCCACATCAGGCGTCGTACGCAAGAGGTTTACTGCTTGCTCGCCGTCTTCCGCCACAGCAACAACCCTTGCATTCAGACCGTTCCAATCAATCATATCAACAAGACCGGATCTGGCATTATGGTCATCATCGGCTATCATAACATTTATCACAAGCAGTTCACCCCTTTTCATAATATTTTTTTTACAAAAAATTAATGTATTCGCTTGTTTTTTGTAAGTTTTTACATAAAGTTGCATATCATTTTATACTTTATGTATAAATTATATCAAAAAACAAGTCTGCATTATAGTGGATTTTTCCGATTTTGAACTGGTTTTTTCCGATTTTTTAATCAGTTTTTAACAATTTTTACATTATTATGCTATAACCATATATCCATTTTGAATAAAGTATGATTTACATAACCTCACTTTTATCAATAGCATAATCCAAAAGAAGATTAATAAGTTCATTTCTTGAACGATTAGTTTCATCGGATAATTTATTGAGTTTCTTGACGGTTTCATCTTTTATTCTGACCGAGAATATTTTGTATCCGTCATCACCTTTAAGATGCTTTCTGTTTATTATAAGTTTTTCTTCCATAATAATTCACCTCCTTAACATTATATGTTATTTATGTAATAGTTTATATGTTATATTTTTTAACATATAAACACAAATAAAAAAACAGCCAAGTCTTATTCAGAGACTTGGCTGCATTGGGCAGACAAATTTCAAATTTTTCTCTTCTTGAGAACTTTTTTTATGCAAATTATAAGCACAACAGGAAAAACAACAGAACAGATTATCCCTGCCTTAATAGCAGAACCGTTAACGCTAAAGAGTGATGCACCAAAAGCCACAACCTCAGGACCGATTGTACACCCTATATCCCCTCCTACCGCAAGCAGAGCAAACATGGCAGTTGATCTTCCTGCAAGAGTTGACGAAGCAAGAGACAAAGTACCGGGCCACATTACTGAAACGGCAAATCCAAATACACCGCAACACAAAAGTGCTATAAGCGGATTTGGAATAAGAGCTGCTCCAAGATACATCAAAACCAGAGTAGCAGAGCAAAATATAAGGTATTTAACCAAATTAATCCTATGGGCACATTTGCTGTAAAACACTCTGCCAATCCCCATACATAAAGCGAACATACTTGTTCCTAAAAGGTCTCCCAATGTCTTTGAAACTTTAAGTCCATCCTCTGCAAAATATGAAATCCACTGTGCCATAGATTGTTCTGCGGCACCCGAGCATATCATAATAATAACAAAAGCGAAAAATGTTTTTTGTGAAAAAACGGATGAAAGATTTATCTTTTGGTGTGATGAACCCGAAAGAGAACACATAGGCATTTTTGTAAACAGAATTGCTGTTACTAAAGGAAGAATAGCCCATACATATATGAGATATCTCCATTTTTCCACTCCCAGCAACACAAAATATGCAGTGGATATTACCACGCAGACCAGATGTCCCCAACAGTAAAATGAGTGCATAAGGCTCATACTGGCTTCCTTATTTTCCGTAGGAAGAGCTTCTGTTACAGGACTTACTACCACTTCAAGGAGACCGCTTCCTGCGGCATATGTACAAACAGAAATAACAAGACCTGCAAGCGGAGTGATGACAAAAGGCAAGGTGCCAAGAAATACCAAGCCGACAGCACATAAAATAAGAGCGGTAACAATGACAGTTCTGTATCCAAACTTGTCTGCATAACGCGCTCCCAAAAAATCGACGAACATCTGTTCTCCAAAATTCAGCGCAACAAGGAATCCCAGTTGCGCTACGGTAATATCAAAATTTTTTTGAAGTGTTATAAACAAAAGAGGTAAAATGTTGTTGACTATTGCAGAACACATATATGCTAAAAAGCAACACTTCATTGTATGATTGTATGTGAATTTCATCGGATGAATCCTCTTATTTGCATTTGTAATCGGCGTACCTTGCACAAACATAGAGGAAATCTGCAAGACGATTCATATATTTTCGTGCACCTGTATCCATATTATAATTTCTCCCTGTACGGCAGAACTGCCTTTCGGCTCTGCGTGCAACTGCCCTTGCAACATCAAGTCTTGCAGATAGCTCGCAACCGCCATAAAGCACAAAACCTTTTTCCCTCGGGAATGCTTTTTCGGCAGCATCTATTTTTTCTTCCAGAAAAGAAACCTCTTCCTCTGTTATGCGATATTGACTTGAAGCATTGGAAGCAACAGATGCCATAAGCTTTATAAGAGTGTTCTGAATAGCTGATATATCCTCTTTTAAATCAGCATCGGCTATAACCTTTGCAAGTCCCATATGACTTGAAAGTTCGTCTATTGAGCCAAGAAGTTCAATCCTGTCATCAGACTTTGATACTCTGGCATTATTGAGAAGGGATGTATATCCGCCATCACCTGTCATTGTATATATTTTCATAAAAATACTCCTCTTGAAATACTTCTCTTACTTAAGCGGCATTTTCTTGATAATTCTGGCACTGTTTGAGCCTATTCTGCGGCAGTCCTCCAAGGTGGGAATATCAAATTGCTGAACATTTTTTCCCTTTGGGATGCCTTTCATCTGCATTGCAACACTATTATTGCAAATACCCACTCCGGATCCCATCATGGAGTCATTGGCAGCAATATGTGCAAGGGTATCGAGGTCTGCATAATCCCTCTCAAAAACCTCATAAAAAACTCCCTCTTCCTCAATTCCTGCACAAACCTCACGAAGGCAATCCTTATCCGGATTATGAGCATATATAAATATGGACGGTTTATTTACAATCATAATCAGTCTCCTTTATATGAAAGAACCAAACCGGTAGCAACTGCGTTTCTGGGTCCTTCTGTACCCCTGATATTTCCTCGTCCGCAAACTATTCTGTAATTTGCAAATTCCTCCATGAGCATTTCCGGAATTTCAAAATCCTCTGCGGAACCGCCAACAAGAACAACATTGGATATATTCTTGAGGTTGCCGTCGGGTGCGACACTTTTTAATGCACGGAACGCATTGGTTACAAAAACCTTACGCTTTGCATCACGGCGAACCTGGGCAATCTTTTCCATAGGAATGTCCTTTTCAATGCGGATAAGCCCGTTTTCCGAAATTAGAACAACCCTGCCATAGAACATCGGGTCAATAGACTCCGATACAAATGTCATCTGTCCGTTTTCCATACGCATATGGAAAAGGCTCTCCACCTTAGCAAGTGGGTATCGCTTAATCTGTTCTGCCATATGGCGGTCTTCAAGGCCAAGCTCTGTCTGTATGAGCATAGAAACAAGCTCACCTGCACCTGCTCTGTGTGTCATATTTATACTGCCGTTCTCGTCTATCACTGCGGCATCAGTGGAGCCGCCGCCCATATCAAGTATGGCAAGCGGAAGCTTTGTACCGGGGGTGGTTATTGCACCAAGTCCCGCCATTACCGCCTCAACTCCGGCAACAACTACATCTGTATGCAAATCTTCTTTTAACTTTTCTGCTATTTTCTGCATGGGAAGCTGTTGAGTCTTGACCATAGCGGCAATCCCTACTGCTTTTTCAAGGCAAGTCTCCCCTGCCAATGCTCCTGCAATCTTAACGGGAGCCAAAGTATCTACTGCAAGAATATCCGTTATGCGGATTTGCCTGTCTGACTCACCGCTCAAATCGCTCATTCCATTTTTAATGCGGGAGAGCATATTGCCAACATTGGTGTTTGCCTGTCCGCTGATATCTGTAATTTCTCCCGCATCAGCAACAGCTTTCATTATTTTGTCGGCACCTTCATCAAGATTTATAGAGGTGTTCCTGTCTGCCTGCAAATAAATTTCTCCTGCAGGGAGGACATTTTCCCTCACATTTCCGGAAGGTGTCTTTATAACCACCGCACTGCGCTTACCGATAAGGCTCTTGGCAATGGGTGTTATACTCCTTGTCTGCTCTGCGTCAAGTCCAAGGAGAGTTGCTATTCCGTAAGGATTGGAAAGCATTCTTACTGATTGTCCCTCAAGTGCTACCTCAATGGCAGCCACCTCTCCCGAGGGTACTTTCTCTATATGTTTTACCTCATCAATTATTGGTATTTTGTTCTGAAGTCTGTTATAAACGAGAACTGCCTCGTCAGCCTGAAGAATAATACCTCTGATATCAACCATCCCGTAAAGGCGGTTAACAACCATAGCAACATCTTCATATGAAACTTCACGGGGAACCGCGAGAATGTACGGCACATTCTGCCTTGCATTACCAAGCCCCGAAAGATTTATAAGCTCACCTACTGCCTGACCTGCACCTGCAGGAGTTGATGGGTTATGTCCTATCATTGAAGAGTCAGTAATTACCGTCTCTGTGAGTGTTTCCATTGCAGTATCGCCTATTACCGGTGCGGCTTCGTTCAGGCGGATAAGGGATATATCCGAAATATCCTTGCCTATCTTTGCCATTGCATCCTTGAGAGCTGCCTTTATTCCATGCACATTAACAACAGTACCCTTGGTGCCTGTTGTTGTGCATGAAGAACTTGCCAGAAAACTGATACCGCCATTTGCGGTGAGTTCTCCGACGCATACTTCTGTTGTTGAATTGCCAATATCCACACCAGCAATCAGTCTCAAAGCAATACTCCTCTTTTCTCATAAACCTGTGCAGCTTCCAAAACAAGCTTTGCACAATTGTAAGCGTTATATTTTTCGGAAAGTTCCTGAGCCATTTCCACAAGCTCAAGCTTTGTGGAACGGTTAGGTCTTAGTTTGTCGTACATCTTAAGAATAACATCGTCAGGCACATCAACCAGTTCTGCCGCACGGGCAAAATTCATCTCCATAGGAGCATTTCCGGCTTCCTTTGCAATCTCACCCTGATACTTTAAGGTTTCCTTGGAAATCTTGATATCATCGGAGCTGACGTGGTTTTTCATAACTTCGCTAAGTGTAATATCTTCAAGCTTTTTTCCGGTTTTGGAAGATATTTTATCCTTTTCATATTCACCTAAGGGGTAACGCATTTATCTTCCCTCCCATTCTATAATTCCCAGTGCGGGATCAAGCTGTTCTGTTTCTGCAATATGCATAATTGCCGCCTTTACCTGATACTTGGGGCGTGTCATAGGATCGTTGGTACAGGGTATCGGAACAACCTGCTCGCCCTTGACATACTTTGCAGCATTCTGACCTATCTTACGATATGTTTCCAAGTCCATAAGAGGTGCCTGTGGGAACAACTCCAGATTTGACAAAGGATAGAGGTCTTTCTGATGAATAACCGTTGTACCCTTTGACTGAATTCCAACACCTATGCCGGAACCGGAGAGCTTGGCTGCTTCAAGAGCCATAAAGCACACGTCAGAGGTATCGAGAATCTTGACAACTCTGGGAACCATACCCTCTTCTTCTATTCCTGCTTTGACATTCTTTATGACATCCTCAAGGGGAATTCCGTTTATAGTCTTTTTGATTTCTCTCTGAAAAGCGGCACCGACACCGATAACAACTTCCTTGGGGTCTGTACCCTTCTTTGCCTTGGGATAATCAGCATAGGATGTTTTCTTCTCGTTAATGCGGTCCTTACCGGCAAGAGAATTGCCGTTTTTGGGAGCAGGTGTTCCATCGAGCTGACGGACAACCTCTTCTGTAATCTGTCTTATTAAATCTTCACTAAACTGCATAGCAACCGCACCTCCTTATATATCCTTGGGATCGATGATGTGGGGAATGTTTTTGATTTCCTCCCAACGCTCACCCTCTACTCTGTAGCCTGTGCCCGGTCCCATATAATCATTGGGGGTATTAACACCGGAAAGTACATGGAAATGTTTATCCAGAATAGCGGCTGTCTGCATATAGTCGCCCACCACTCTCTGCTTGAGCATACTGAGTACGCTCTCGGCAACATCTTCGTAGCCGGTTTCAGCAAGTGCTTTTACTATATCAACACCTGTAATCTGACGTTTGAGCACATCCTCTGCAGACATAAGGTCTGCGGTTACATCGCGGGGAAGTGTGTCCTTGCTTCCGTGAGCATATGTAACAGCTTCCACCTGTTCATCTGAGATTGATGTGAGTCCAAGCTGCTTGAATACTGCCTGAACAGCCTTACCTGCTTTATTTCTTACAAATATAACTTCCTCTTCGGTAACGGGTTTAAGTCCGCCGTCCACCTGCATATCTCTCTGGAGAACATTGTAATCGTCAAAATCCTCCGCATCAAAGTTGGAGCCTGCAAACATATTGTCGTAGTTTGCTTCTGCCGCATAACCTGAGAATATAAAGTCTGTACCGGGCAGGAACTGGAGCATAGTTCTTGCGGTTCTTCTCATATCGGAATTTGAAAAACTCTGGTCGTTGGAAGAAGCACATTCGAGACCGAGAAGTGCTGCAACCAGATTTTCGCTCATAACTTCCCTGATACCGCCGGGAACAGATCCGGGAATACCTATACAGCTTACCGAACCGTTCTGTATACCCTGACTGCCTGCACCCTTGGTAACATACAGACAACGGCACTCAAGATAGAGCATTGATTTCTTTTCACTATATCCCATAAGCACCTCGGAGCCTGCACCGGAGGTAAAGCGAACCTTGAGACCTCTGGAAGCATAAGCAGAATTGAGAAATGCCTTGGAATATGGTGTATCGTCACCGTCTACAAATACCTTTTCGGTACCATAGACAGAAAGAGTTTCTGCATAAGTAGTAAGACCGCGGATACCAAGCTCAAGTTCTGTAGCTTCCTCTGCTGAACACTGAGTAAGAACACCGGGGCGGCCTACCTGAGAACCGATGAGAAGTGCTATGGCACTCAACGGTGCGTATCTTGCAACACCCATTGTGGTCTCCTCTTCGGCAAAGCCACGGAGTGCACCCTCTGCAGCATCTGCAGCAAGCTGTACGGGATCATCCTTGAGGTTTGTGATGTGAGCCTGATTACCCGGCATTTTGCGGGCACGGATTTTCTGCATACCCATCATAAGCTCAACAACATTGAGGTGATTCATAACCTCTGCCATTTTGGCAGGAGTAATACCTGTAATGAGTTCAAGAATTTCCTTTCTGGAAACATTGATATCTACAATCATTCTGGCAATATCAAGCGAGGATACCGCCATAGACTTTTCTGCACGATTAATATCGATAGCATAGTCTGCTATAAACTGATCGATAAAATCAAAGTCTTCTCTTTTTTTACCGTCAAGCTCAACTATTACACCGTCAACAACCTTTACAGACGGTTTGGGATCGTAGGGACTGTGCATTGCGGCAAAGCCCATCTCCGGCCATTCGTGAATATAACCGTCCAGGTTAACCGGTCTTTTATCAAGGGTTTCTATGCGTTTTGATCTTTTCATATGATTGCTCCTTGTATTAACATAAAGGGACATTCCCCCGTATGATTTATTACTATGAATAATAATAACACAAAGAACATTAAATATCAACCTTTTTTTGAAAAAATTTTGTTTTTTATTTGTTTTTATTTGTTTTTTCGTGTTTTTCTTTGGATTCCAAATAATAATGGCTATACAAATACAAAATACCTCGCCGAAAAAGCAAGGTATTTTGAGGTTAAAAACAATATTTATTGATGGTTTTTCAAATCGGAATTGCAGCTGCAGGACTTTTTGCTGCACTCACGTGCATAGGGACATCCGATGCAATGTTCGCCACGCTTTTTCGCCCTGTACAAATACAATCCGATACCAACTACTATAGCCAATAAAATTATGATTAAAATTATATCTGTCATAAAATCACTCTATTCTTTATTATTTTGCAGATTTAAGAGCATATTCGGCACTGAGTTTTTTGTTTGTATTGCTGATAAGTCCAAGAATTACTGCTACAATTGCGGCAACAATAGCAAGACCTGCAAGAGCAGAACCGATACTGAGAGCTGCGGGATCGGTAATGAGTGTACCTATAGTATATACAAGATATGAAACGGTATAGCCTACACCAAGCTGAAGTCCTATTCCACCCCAGAGCCACTTGGCACTTTTCATCTCTGCATTCATAGCACCAATAGCCGCAAAGCAAGGAGGAGTATAAAGATTAAACATCAGGTACGCCAGGGCTGCAACCTTTGTAATAGCAAAAACTGTTGCTACCTCACTTCCGGCTCCCTCCATAATAACGAGCTCATCTGTATCAATAAGATTTTCCAGACCAACAAAGCAAACTGCCAGTGTACCGACAACATTCTCCTTGGCGATAAAGCCTGTAACAGCGGCAGCTGCAAGCTGCCAGGAAAGCACGCCTACAATCGGCACAAGAATGTACGCAAAGGGACTTGCAATTGATGCAAGAATTGAGGTGTCTGCGGTTTCCGCAACCTGAAAACTCCAGGTGAATGTCTGCATAATCTGAACTGCCATATTGCAAAGGAGGATGATTGTGGCAGCTTTCACAATATAAGCCCATCCGCGGCTGCACATAGATTTGAATGCACCCCACAGCGAAGGCACTTTGTATTCGGGCAATTCAATAATAAAGAATGACTTTCTTGCTTTGTAACCGACAATTTTGTTAACAAGCAATGCACCGAGGAATATCAAAGCAATGCCCGAAAGATACATAAGTGTGCTTACCCATCCCGCATCATCAAAAAATGCACCTGCAATAAGGGCGATTACCGGAATTTTTGCACCACATGGCATAAAGGGTGCAAGCATTGCCGTGGCTCTGTGTTCACGCTCATTACGGATTGTACGGCTTGCCATAACTCCGGGAACTGCACAACCAACTGTAATAACGAAAGGAATTACAGATTTGCCGGAGAGTCCTACCCTCTTGAATATCGGATCAAGAACAACTGCAACCCTGGACATATAACCGCAATCCTCCAGAAGAGCAATGAGGAAATACATTATCATAACAAGGGGCAAAAAGCCTACAACGGCAACAACACCGCCGATAATACCGTCAACAAGTATTGCCGAAAGAAGCGGATTTGCACCTGCAAGAAGCTCCCCTACCCAAGCCTGAAAGGTTTCCAGATATGCAACCAGGGTGTCTGCAAGCCATATGCCAAGTCCCAGAGGCCCATCCGATTGAGAAATGTGGAACACAAGAAACATAACCACTGCAAAAATCGGAATACCGAGCCACTTGTTTGTGAGTACGGCATCAATCTTATCTCCGAAGTTCTTATCCTTTGTAAAAACTTTTCGAGTCTGGACATCTTCCACAATCTTGTTTACAAAATCAAAACGCTTACGGTCTGCAAACTCTACTGCCTTTTTGCTTGTAAGGTCTACACCTTCCTGAGAATAAACTGTTTTTTGTGTTGTTCCTGCTGCATTTACTGCTGCTTCCACAACAGTCTGCAATCCGCTTGCAGAGGTGGAAACAGTTTCGATTACCGGGCAAGCTAGCTTATCTGACAATTTTTTTACATCTATCTTTGTGCCTTTTTTCTTATTTATATCACATTTATTGAGAGCAACAACAACAGGGATACCAAGCTCCAGAAGCTGTGTTGTAAAGAACAAGCTGCGGCTCAGGTTGTCTGCATCCACAATGTTAATTATGACATCGGGATTTTCTTTCTTTACATATGTACTTGTTATGCTTTCCTCAGATGTAAAGGGCGACATGGAATATGCACCGGGCAGGTCAACTGCAACAAGCTCTTCATTCGTCTTACAGTATGCTTTCTTTATAGTGTGCTCTTTCCTTTCCACGGTAACTCCCGCCCAGTTTCCAACCTTTTCGTTGCTGCCTGTGAGGGCGTTAAACATTGTTGTCTTACCGGAATTGGGATTGCCTGTCAAAGCAATTCTCATAATACTTTCCTCCTCATATTTAAAACTTTTATTTATACAAGTTAGTCAGCACTAACTACAAGTCAAAAAATAATCGGCGAAGAAGCCATAATCAAATAATTATGGCTTCTGCCAACTGATTGTCTATGCTGTATCTTGCATCTTTAATCGATACCGTGCAGCCACCCTTTCTGAATGCTATAACAGTTATAGCCTCCCCTGAATAGCAACCAAGGGAAAACAAAAAGGAATTTAATTCTTCATCGTCGGTTTCTACATTCTTTATGATATATTCCTGTCCTTCGGACGCTGCAAGCAAATTCATAGTATCCACCCGTTTTTCTAAATATACTCGTTGGTTTAGTTAGCCATCACTAACTACCTTAGTTAGTTTAACACAACTACCCCCTGTTGTCAATATTTTTTTCTAAAATTTTCAAATTTTTTAATCATCCATAATAGCTCTCAAGAAATAATAGCTTAACACAGGCAATGTTAATTTAATAGGAAAGGATATTGGTGATTGTTTAACAAAAAACCCTCAAAACAAACGTTTCAAGGGTTTTGGCTGTTTTTAATTTGATTGTGCAAAAGTAATCGTAACACTTGTTCCTTTTCCCTCTGTGCTTTCAAGGGAAATCGTCGCGTTGTGGTATGCAGCTCCGTGCTTTACGATTGCAAGGCCAAGACCTGTTCCCCCTACAAGCTTTGAATGGCTTTTATCCACTCTGTAAAAGCGTTCAAAAACCCTGTTTTGTTCGGATGCCGGAATGCCAATTCCTGTATCTCTTATCGTAACACTTGTCTTTCCGTTTGCTTGATTGACTATAATATCAACAGTTCCGCCTTCCTTGTTGTACTTAACGGCATTGTCGCAAAGATTATAAATCATTTCATCAAGAATTTTTCTTGAACCAAAAACCTTTGCCGTATCACCAATGATGTTGAAAGTAATATTTCGCTTATCGGCAATAGGTGTAAGTCTTTTTACGATATTTGATGAAAGCTCAAAGATATCAATATTCTCTTTGGCAGCAGGAACTGCATCCTCGTCAAGCTCAGATATTTTCATAATATCGCTGACCAGTGTAATCAGTCTTTGTGCTTCATCATAAATGGAAGCAGAAAAGTCAACAACTGTTTCTTCCGGTGTTCCGCCCGATTTCATTATTTCTGCAAATCCGGAAATAGAGGTAAGTGGGGTTTTGAGTTCGTGAGATACATTGGATGTAAATTCCTGTCTTAATTGCTCACGCTTCACAGTTTCGGTAATATCTATGATTACAATAACCGCACCAATAATTTTTCCGTTTTCATAAACAGGGTTTGCTATTAAATTATAGGTGTTTTCATCGTGGGTTATGTTGTTTTCTGCACGCTCTCCCGAAAGAGCTTTTTCAACAACATTTCTAAATCCTTTGCTGCGATTAAAGGCAAGTACGCTGCTTGCTGTTGTATCAGATATTTCAAGCAGATGAACTGCCGCCCGATTATAGGAAAGCACATTTGCATCTTTATCAATTACCAAAAGTCCCTCACTCATATTTTCTGTTATGAGTTTAAATTCTTCCCGCTTTTGCTCAGCTTCCTTTATTTGTCTGTCAATTGTTTTTTTCTGTGCCGACATTTTTTTAAGAAGCGGAGAAAGTTCCTCATAGGTTTCGTTTGCCGCAGGATTGTCAAGGTCAAGTTCGTTTATCGGCTTTATAATAGCTTTCGATAATCTGTATGATAAGAATATTGAAATAATAAGCGCAAGCACAATAATTATAATAAGCGGTTGCAAAAGACCTAAAAGGATTATGACAACAGAATTCTGTGTTGTTGACACTCGAAGAACAGTTCCGTCATCAAGTTTTTGCGCATAGTACAAAGTTTTCTGCATCAAAGTATCGGAATATCTTGAGCTTTTGCCTTTTCCGTCTTTAAGAGCATTCGCAATTTCTTTTCGGTCAGCGTGATTTTCAAGCTCTTCTGCATTTGCCTCGGTATCTGCCAGAACTGTACCGTCTTTTGACACCAAAGTTATCCTTTTTCCTTTTCCTTTAAAGCTATTTATAAAATCAATACCATCTCTCTTTACCGCGTATGATATGTATCCCGCTTCGCTTTCAAGTTCTGTAAACATCTGTGTTTCAAAATAGCTGAACAAAACGCCGAAAATCAAACAAAAGCTCATAAGCAGGATAAGCATTGAGGTAAAGAAGTTTGAACGAAATATTTTACTAACCATTCTCATTACCTCCGAGCTTGTATCCTATATTTTTAACCGTATGAATAAGTTTTCCTGCACTTTCGAGCTTCATACGGAGCTTTCTTATATGAACATCAAGAGTTCTTGATTCATCGTAAAAATCTCCCCATACACGGGAAAGCAAGGTATCCCTTGTAACTACTTTGCCCTCAGCCTCGAGCAGAACTATCAAAAGCGAATATTCTTTGAAGGAAAGTGTAACTTCTTTCCCTGCAACTTCGATAATATGCTTTTCGGGATTTACATGCAATCCTCCAATTCTATATTCCATTGACTTACTTGTTTTTTTGTACCGTCTTAAAACTGCACGAACACGGCTTGTAAGCTCTGTCATGCCAAAAGGCTTTGCAATATAATCATCTGCACCCATATCAAGTCCTGTAACTTTATCAAACTCGCTGTCTTTTGCACTAATCATAATTACAGGAATATCGGATGTGCTGCTTTCTGCTTGAAGTTTTTTCAATATAGAAAGTCCATCTTCCTCGGGAAGCATTATGTCAAGCAAAATATGCTCCGGCTTTTCGTTTTTCATCTCTTGCCAAAATTCACTCGGCAAGCTGCACCCTTTTACCGCATAACCCTCTTTTTCG
>JAZPXS010000149.1:0-5353 GCA_045543775.1 Clostridia bacterium | reverse complement strand
AAGGCTTGCCTGTTGGCCTGCGGTATAATACCCAAAACAGGTGGTAACCTTAAGGATATATTAAATCGTCTTGGTGGCGGTTTTGAGATGCATTCCGAGGTTACAAATGTTCCCAAGGGCAGCGGACTTGGTACCAGCTCCATTCTTTCTGCAACCTGTGTTAAGGCAGTGTTTGAATTTATGGGTATAGAGCATACCAATGACGACCTTTGCAGCCATGTTCTCTGTATGGAACAGATAATGTCTACCGGTGGCGGATGGCAGGATCAGGTTGGCGGTATTACCGACGGCATCAAGTATCTTACCAGTAAACCCGGCATAATGCAGGATATCAAGGTTACCCATGTAGAGCTTTCGGAAGAAACAAAAAAAGAGCTTTCCGATAGATTTGTTCTCATATATACAGGTCAGCGCAGACTTGCCCGCAATCTTTTGCGTGATGTTGTCGGCAGATACATCGGAAACACCCCCGATTCTCTCTATGCGTTAAATGAAATTCAGAGGGTTGCTGCACTTATGCGCTTTGAACTCGAAAGAGGACACATAGACGATTTCGCAAAGCTTCTTACATATCATTGGGAGCTTTCCAATAAGATAGATGCAGGAAGTACAAATACTGTAATAGACCAGATTTTTGCTTCTATCGAGGATATGATAGATGGCAAACTTATCTGCGGTGCAGGCGGTGGCGGATTCCTTCAGGCGATACTCAAAAAGGGTGTTACTAAGGATGATGTTCATAAACGACTCAAGGAAGTATTTGCAGACAATGATATTGATGTATGGAATGCGGAATTGATTTAAGGATTTCGTTTACAAAATATGTAGAGATGCTTTAAAAATATAGTACAGGAGTGTGCAATATGAAAGAAAAATTCACAGAGCTTGCCGAGGTGTTTCAGCTTCCCGGTGAAATTGAAACTATCGAACAGATAGGTAACGGCAATGTTAATCAGACATACGATGTGTATATGGTGTCTGAAGGGGTGAGAAAAAGATATGTTTTCCAGAAGGTAAATATATTTGTTTTCAAAAGTCCCAAGCAGATTATGAAAAATATCGAGGCTATCACAAGCCATATTGCAAGTAAACTGGAAGAAAACGGAGAAAGCCGCGATTGTGTAATGCATTTTGCCCATAGGGAAAACGGTAAGAACTACTATACCGTGGATCAGGCTTTCTGGCGTATATCCGAGTATGTACCCAATACCGTTACATATAACTCCTGCGATGATCTGGATAAACTTAAGTCTGCAGGTAAGGCTTTTGGCCACTTTCAGACACAGCTTTCGGATTTTGATGCAAGCTCACTTTATGAAACCATTCCCAACTTCCACAATACCCGTAGCCGTATAGCAGTATTTTTGCGTCATGTTAACGAGGATCCTTGTGGCAGAGCGGATGAAGTTATTGAGGAAATTGAGCGTATCAAAAGCTACAAGGCTCTTGCAGTAAGACTCAATGAGCTTATTGACTCCCAGGAGCTTCCTATGCGTGTTACTCACAATGACACCAAGATGAACAATATCCTTTTTGATGTAAATACAGGAGAAGCAAAGACAGTAATAGATCTGGATACCGTTATGCCCGGTCTTGTTGCGCACGATTTTGGCGATGCGGTTCGTTTTGCGTGCAATGTTGCCGCTGAGGATGAAAAGGATACATCCAAGGTATGCCTCGATATGGATAGATTCCGTGCTTTTGCGGAAGGCTTCATACCCGAGGTGGCATCATCCCTTACACCTACAGAAATCAAAACTCTTGCTCTCGGTGCCTTTGTTATGACGGTAGAGCTTGCAGTTCGTTTTCTGGACGACTACATTACAGGTGACCAGTATTTCAAAACTCTTTATCGTGGTCATAACTTGGTTCGTACCCGTGCTCAGCTTGCTCTTGCGGATGATATGTACGAAAAGCTTGGTGCAATGAATGCAATAGTGGCAGAAATTGCAAATATTCCGTTCTAAAAAAATACTCCGAAAGGAACCCGATAGTATGAAATGTGTAGAAGTATTTAACGAAATATATAAAAGGGAACCTAATGCAGTTGCATTTTGTCCCTACAGAATTTGTCCTGTTGGGGCACATGTGGATCACAATTTTGGTAAAATAACAGGTCTCGCTATAGATAAGGGCATACACATAGCATACCGCCCCAAGCAGAATGGAGTGGTGGAGATGTCTTCGCTCCAGTTCGATAAACGTGCTCAATGGCATATAGACAGTGTTCCCAAAACCAAGGAAAATGACTGGGCAGATCATCTGCGTGGTGCAACTCTGGCACTTAAGAAAAAACACAACCTGTCTGTTGGTATCTGCGGTGTTATAGAGGGCTCTTTGCCTATTGGCGGTCTTTCCTCATCAGCGGCGGTTATCATAGCTTTTTTATCCGCTCTTTGCAAGGTTAATGATATTACGGTTTCAAAGCAGGAAATAATCCAAATGGCACTGGGAGCAGAAAACAAGTATGTTGGTGTATCTTGCGGTAAGCTTGACCAGAGTTGTGAGGTTTTTTCAAGAAAAGACCACCTTCTCTACTTGGATACCAAGGATGATACATACGAACTCATACCTACAAATCCCAATATGAAGCCATATAAAATTGCTATATTTTTCTCAGGCTTGGAAAGAAGCCTTGCAGGCTCAAAGTTCAATATGAGGGTGGACGAGTGCCGCAGTGCCGCCTATGCACTCAAGGCATATGCAAATATGGATTACGGAAAATTTGAGGAGACCTATCTTCGTGATGTTCCGAGAAAAGTGTATGAAGAATACAAGGATAAGCTTCCCGAAAACTGGAGAAAGAGAGCAGAGCATTGGTTTTCAGAGATGGAGCGTGTGGAAAAAGCGGCTTCTGCGTGGAGAAAGGGAGATATCGAAGAATACGGAAAGATTTCTTTTGAGAGTGGTTATTCTTCTATACATAGCTGGGAGACCGGCTCACCGGAGCTTGTTGAACTATATGACATTATGACAAAAACAGATGGCATCTATGGAGGAAGATTCTCAGGTGCAGGCTTCAAGGGATGTTGTATGGCACTTATAGATCCTGCAGTTGAAGAGCGGATTCTTAAGAATGTGGAAGATAAGTACCTTGCTGCTTTTCCTGAACTCAGGGGTAAGTATTCTGCACATATATGCGTTAGTGCTGATGGCGTTTCGCTTAGTGTTTGATTTTATTGGAGGACATGATAAATATGAAATGTTTAATTTTAGCCGCTGGATATGCCACGAGGCTTTATCCTCTCACTGCAAACTTCCCCAAGCCGCTTCTTGAGGTTCAGGGCAAGACCATTCTTGATTGGCTTATTGATGATATAGACACCTGCAATCTTGTTGATGAATACGTTGTGGTAACAAATCACAAGTTTGCACATCATTTTGAAGATTGGGCAAAGAAGTCCAAGTACAAGATAACCGTGGTGGATGACGGTACAAGCTCCAATGAGACAAGACTCGGTGCTGTTCGTGATATATGGTTTGCCATAGAAAGGCTTAAGCTTCTTGATGATATATTGGTTATAGCCGGGGATAATCTTTTGGATTTCAGCCTTACGGATTTTATAAAATACGCCCGTGACAAGAAAGCTTCCTGCATTATGAGATATTACGAAGCAGACGAAAAACGCCTTTCCAAGAGTGGCGTGGCTACTATAGACGAAACCGAGAGAGTTCTTGAACTTCAGGAAAAACCAAACGAACCAAAATCCAATTGGTGTTGTCCGCCTTTCTATTACTACAAAATTCACGATATCAAACTTATTGAAGAAGCATTACACGGCGGATGTGCTATTGATGCTCCGGGCAGTCTTGTTGCCTGGATGTGTAAAAAGGTTAATATGTACGCTATGGAAATGCCGGGCAAACGCTATGATATAGGTAATCTGGAAAGCTACGAAAAAGTTCAGGAAGAATATGAGGGAATAAAATGCTAAAACAAAATGTGTTTTTGGAAAATAAAACGATTTTAGTTACAGGTGCAGCAGGGTTTATCGGTGCCAATCTTGTAATGGAGCTTATTAAAACAGTCGGTACTGTCAGTATTGTCGGTGTAGACAATATGAATGATTATTACGATGTTTCACTTAAACATCACAGATTGGAAAACATAGAGGCTATGATGGAAGAATATCCCGATGCAAAATGGACATTTGTTGAGGGTAACATAGCAGACAAAAATCTCATAGACGAGCTATTTATGAACTGGGAGTTTGATGTGGTGGTTAACCTTGCGGCTCAGGCAGGAGTTCGTTATTCCATAACAAATCCCGATGCTTATATAGAGGCTAATCTCATAGGTTTTTACAACATTCTCGAGGCTTGCCGTCATTCATACGATGATGGTAAGAAGGGTGTAGACCATCTTGTATATGCTTCGAGTTCCAGCGTGTATGGAAGCAACAAAAAGGTTCCATACAGTACTGATGACAAGGTTGATAACCCTGTTTCACTCTATGCAGCCACAAAAAAATCCAATGAGCTTATGGCACACGCCTACAGCAAGCTATACAATATACCGTCAACAGGACTTCGCTTTTTTACTGTTTATGGTCCTGCCGGAAGACCGGATATGGCATATTTCGGTTTTACTAACAAGCTCATTGATGGAAAGACCATAGAAATATTCAACTATGGAAATTGCAAACGAGATTTTACATATGTTGACGATATAGTTGAGGGTGTAAAGCGTGTTATGATGCACGCACCGGAGAAACAAACAGGTGATGATGGCTTGCCCCTTCCTCCATACAAAGTTTACAATATCGGTAACAGTAATCCTGAAAATCTTTTGGATTTTGTTACTATTTTGCAGGAGGAACTTGTTATGGCAGGCGTTCTTCCGGAGGACTATGATTTTGAAGCTCACAAGAAGCTTGTTCCAATGCAGCCGGGAGATGTGCCTGTAACCTTTGCGGATACTTCTGCTTTGGAAGAGGATTTGGGTTTTAAACCCAACACCTCATTAAGACAAGGTTTGAGAGAATTTGCAAAGTGGTATAAAAAGTTTTATAATATATAACAGTAAATACTGCTATCTGAAGTTGCCATAGGAGACACCATAGGGACTTTTTGAAGCACTATAATTTTAATAACTCTGATTTTCGTGAGAACGGACATAGGGGTTGACTGGCTTTACAAAAAATTCCATTAGGCGATTGTAAAATGTTTAAATGCCATTTGAGGACGGTGGGTGACAGACGCCCAAGGCAGGTTTTTTGCGCGAAATTCAAAGAATTTTGTGCAAAACAGCCCCGTCCCCTATAAAATGGCATTTAAACGAAAAATTTTACAATCGACTAAAAAAACTATTAAAAGGAGAACTCTTATGAAAATTGCAGTAGCAGGAACAGGA